>NZ_JBVPQK010000132.1:0-6844 GCF_058197115.1 Bifidobacterium sp. POST2/T3 (B1) | reverse complement strand
CAGCCGGCCTGGAGCGGGAACACCGTGCTCCGGGTGGACCGGAACAGCGCCACCCCGGCCGGTGTCAGCGCTGGCGAACTCCTTCTGCCCGGGGAGGTGGTTTTGAGCCAGGGCCAGGAGTACAGCACCCCCTGGATCGTGGCCACGGCCTCCGACCATGGCATGGATCCGATCATGAACAGCCTGCACGCCTGGGAGCGCACCCTGCCCGAGCATCCGCGCCAGCAGCCGGTCATCCTGAACGTCTGGGAGGCCATCACCTTCAACCACGACTTCAATACCCTGCGCGACCTGGCCGACCGGGCCGCACGCATCGGGGTGGAACGCCTTGTTCTGGACGACGGCTGGTTCCACCTGCGCCGGGACGACACGGCAGGACTGGGCGACTGGTGGGTGGACCCTGCGGTTTGGCCACAGGGCCTGAAGCCTTTAGCTAATTATGTCCATAAATTGGGGATGCAGTTCGGCCTCTGGTTCGAGCCGGAGATGATCAACCCGAATTCGGACGCCTTCCGCGACAATCCTGAGTGGGTCATGAGGGCATCCTCCAGAAACCCGGAGCTGCAGCGCAACCAGCTGGTCCTGGACCTGACCAATCCCCAGGCCTTCAGCCACGTGCTAGAGGCCATGACAAAGGTTCTGGAGTCCTGCCAAATCGACTACGTCAAGTGGGACCACAACCGCGACCTTCTTGAGGCCGGCTCCCAGGCACATGGTGGCGCGCCGGCCATCCATGAGCAGACCCTGGCCTACTACCGCCTGCTGGATACCCTCCGCGCTCGCTTCCCCAAGGTGGAGTGGGAGTCCTGCGCCTCGGGCGGCGGCCGCATCGACCTGGGCGTGATCGAGAAGATCCGCCGCTTCTGGAACTCCGACATGACCGATGCCCTGAGCAGGCAGCTGATCCAGCGCTGGACCGAGCAGACCGTGGCCCCTGAGTACATCGGCGCCCATATCTCCCAGCCCTCATCCCAGCAGACCGGCAGAACCTACAGCCTGGATTTCCGGGCCGCCACGGCCGTCTTTGGTTCCATGGGCATCGAGTGGGACATCCGCCAGGCCAGCGAGAAAGATCTGGAGCGGCTCAAGGAATGGATCACCTGGTACAAGGCCAACCGGGGCTTCCTCCATTCCGGCCGTGTGGTTCGCCTGGACCTGGCCGACCCCTCGGTACTTGCCCATGGCGTGGTGGCCCCCGACCGCAGCCGGGCCATCCTGGCCCACGTCCAGTTGGACGAATCCCTGCATAATCGTGGTGTTTATCTACGCATACCCGGCCTGGACCCCAAGGCCCGATATCGGCTGGCCTGGACCGGCCCTGCCAAGCCCAGGGCATCGCTGGAGCACCTGGATCCGACGGGTCCGCTGGGCACCGCCGAGGTCACCGGCACCTATCTGGAGCGCGTGGGCATCCGCATACCCCGCTGCCAGCCCGAGACCATCCGCCTGATCGACCTGGTCCGGGTCTGACCCGCCGCCATCAGCCACACCACAGGGATGAAGGAGCACTGAATCATGAACCCAACCAGCCTTAGCCTGGGAGAGTCGGACTGGATCACGCTGACCACCGATGCCGACAGGGAGACCGTGCCCGCAGGAAGGCCCTTTAGCACAGCCCCCGATGCGAAGGTCAGCCTCAAGGGCGGATCTGCGCTGACGGTCAGCCTGACTTCCGGCTCCACCCCCATCCGGTCCCTGGCCCTGCGCTGGACCAGGCCCATGTCCTCCGACGACCTCTACCTGGGCGATGCCTGGGAGCGTGGCTACGGACGGATGGGTTTTCAGACCATGCGTGCCAACCGGTTCATGCCCTGGTACTTCTTGGCGGCAGGTCAGGAGCAGGCCGAGGGATACGGGGTGGCCACCGGGGCAAACGCTTTCTGCTTCTGGCAGGTCGATACGGCCGGCATCACCCTCTTCCTGGACCTGCGCAACGGCGGCACTGGCCTGGTGCTGGACGGGCGGCAGCTTGAAGCCGCCACCATCATCTGCCTGCAATATCCGCTCCAGGAGCGGACTGGCGGTCCGGTCTTTGCTGTGGCCAGTGACTTCTGCTCTCGGATCAGCCGGAACGGCCTTATGCCCCCCGAACCGGTTTACGGGAGCAACAACTGGTACTACGCCTACGGGGACTCCAGCCGCTCCCGCATTCTTGCCGATGCCGAGTATCTGGCCGACCTGACCCAGGGCAATGCTCACCGCCCCACCATGGTTGTGGACGACGGCTGGCAGGCCCACCACCGACTTGAGGACTACAACGGCGGCCCCTGGCGGCGTGGCAACGAGAAATTCGGCGACATGGGCGCCCTGGCCGACCAGATCAAGGCCATGGGCATCAAGCCCGGCATCTGGTACCGTCCGCTCCTCAACGAGGATGAGGCCATTACCGACCAGTTCAGGCTCCCGCACAACGGATGCCTGGACCCCTCGAACCCGCAGGCCCTGGACTACATCCGCCAGGACATCGCCCAGCTGGGGGAGTGGGGCTACCAGCTGGTCAAGCATGATTTCAGCACCTTCGACCTGCTGGGCAGGTGGGGCTTCCAGATGAACCCCTGGCCCAGCCCGGACGGCTGGCACTTCTACGACCGGAGCCTGACCAGCGCCCAGGTGGTCAAGCAGCTCTACCGGGCCATCTTCGAGCAGGCCACCGAGGCTGGAATGCTGGTCCAGGGGTGCAACGTGGTCGGCCACCTGGGCGTCGGCTTTATGCAGATTAACCGGACCGGCGACGACACCAGCGGCCTGCAGTGGGAGCGGACCAGGCAGATCGGTGTCAACACTCTGGCCTTCCGCCTGCCCCAGAACGGGAGCTTCTACGCCACCGATGCCGACTGCGTGGGCATATCCGATTCAATCGACTGGGAGCTCAACCGTCAGTGGATGGACCTCTTGGCGCGGACCGGCACTCCGCTCTTCTTCTCGGCCCGTCCCGGCAGCCTGACCGCCGACCAGGAGGACCAGCTCAGGCAGGCGCTGGCCCTAGCATCGACCGGCGGCGCCCATGCCATTCCCTCGGACTGGCTGGTCAATGACTGCCCTGAGATCTGGACTGATGATGGCGGCACCCACAGATACTCCTGGTATCAGCCGGCTGGTCTGGAGTTCTCGGACATGCCCGAGCGCTACGACGGGTATCTTTCCGCCATTTAGAAGTAGATGACGGCCGTGCTCGGTTGGGATGGGCACAGCCGCCAATTCGCCGGATTGCAGTGATGGGAACCCGACCTTACTCGTGCGAAGTACAGTGGGGAATATTCGATAACGCCATTTACAGAGCCTCCCAAGAACTCTACCGACTGTCTCCCCAGCAGACGGTGCATCTCTTTCGTTTCCGCGTCTTTATACAGTGATACAACCTTATCATCGCGCAATGACTATGACAGCCTGATCCAGTGTCGGCGGAACTCATGGTTGACGGGATAAGTAAACAGCGGCCGGGCTGGCTGTGGGTTTCTGCCTGTGGTTGGTCCAGCCGTGTTTCCCTCCCCTCCCAGGCGGGACGGGGCTTGCACGCCTGCCCTCGTGATTCTGCCTGAAGAAGTGTGGTAGGGGCGCGGGAGGAGTGTCAGCTCCCTTGGTGGGGATTGAGCCATAAATGACACTGGCCTCCCTGCTCCCCCTGTCAGGGCCTGGGGCGGGGGGATTGATACGCCCCTGTCCGGTCTTACTCGTGCGAAGCGTATGACAGACTATGTGTTTCCCTCCGGTGGCGGCGGGATGCCAGGACCCCGCCCATGCCCGTCATGCCGGTGGCCAGGGTCAGCAGGATGCCCTCCCCGCCGGCTTTGGGGAGCACGCCTGCAGGCGTGTACTCGTACCGGAGGGAGGTGTCCGGCTGCTGGGGTGCGTTGCCCATCGTGTAGTCCACGCTGACCGTGATCGTGCCCGGCACGTGTGCAGGTGCGAATACGGTGACAGTGTTGCCATAACGAGGGATCAGGTTTGTGCCGGAACTGGTGTCGAATCTGACGCTGGTGATCACCGGTTGCTGACTGAACACCGGCGGCACAGGAACAGGGCTATAACTCCATCTGGAGATGCTGTCATTGCCGAGCTGACCATCGATGTTGCCTCCCCAGGCGTGGACGTTTCCGTCGCTGCCCGCTGCCAGTGAATGATTGGCTCCGCAGCTGACCTGTACAGCCTTCAGCCAGGGGCCGCTTGAGCTCGTGGATTGCGCAGAGGCGAACACCCGCACAGGGGAAGAAAGATTGCTCGTGCCATCGTTGCCGAGCTGACCAGAGGTGTTGTCTCCCCAGGCGTAGACGTATCCGTCGCTGCCCACGGCCAGGGAATGGTAGCCTCCGGCGTTGACTTGCACGTAGGTGAAGTCTGCGGGCGCGTCTGCAGGTTTCTTCACCTTGACCGGCGTATTCTTCTTAGTTTCCGTCCCGTCGCCGAGCTGGCCACTGCCGTTGTCTCCCCAGGCGTAGGCGTTGCCGTCGCTGCCCACGGCCAGGGAATGATAGCCTCCGGCGCTGACCTGTGTGTAGGTGAAGTCTGCGGGCGCGTCTGCAGGTTTCTTCACCTTGACCGGCGTATTCTTCTTAGTTTCCGTCCCGTCGCCGAGCTGGCCACTGCCGTTGTCTCCCCAGGCGTAGGCGTTGCCGTCGCTGCCCACGGCCAGCGAATGCAGGTTTCCGGTGCTGACTTGCACGTAGGTGATGTCTGCGGGCGCGTCTGCAGGTCTCTTCACCTTGACCGGCGTATTCTGATAAAAGGAGGTGTACTTCCCGTCGCCGAGCTGGCCACTGCCGCCGCTTCCCCAGGCGTAGGCGTTGCCGTCGCTGCCCAGGGCCAGCGAATGCCGACTTCCGGTGCTGACTTGCACGTAGGTGAAGTCCGCGGGCGCGTCTGCAGGTTTCCTCGCCTTGACCGGCGTAGTCCTTTGCTCGTATGTCCCGTCGCCGAGTTCGCCATAGGAGTTGTCTCCCCAGCCGTAGGCGTTGCCGTCGCTGCCCAGGGCCAGGGACTGATAGCTTCCGCCGCTGACCTGCATGTAGGTGAAGTCCGCGGGCGCGTCTGCAGGCTTCCTGACCATGACCGGCGTATACCGGTGAGTGTTTGTTCCGTCGCCGAGCTCGCCAAACGTGTTGTCTCCCCAGGCGTAGGCGTTGCCGTCGCTGCCCACCGCCAAAGAAAAGTACATGGTACTACCGTCGTATGTTGATGTGCTGACTTGGCTGAATCTTATGCCTCGGCTGGTGTTTGGCGGGGTGATGCTGGTGGAGTTGCCGCCCAGCTGGCTGCCCTGGCTGGGGCTTATGCTCCACGTGTTGTTCCGGTTTTTGGGCGTCCATTTGGCGGTGAGGGTCAAGTCCTTGGTGACGGGCTTGCTGAAGTCGTAGGCGATTTCCCCGGTGAACCATCCGTCGAACAGGTAGCCTTCTCGCACCGGGTCGGGGGAGGGCCGCTTCACCCTGCCGTACGGGTAGGATACCTGTTGGGGTTCGGGTGCCCGGCTTCCCTTGGCTGTATTGAATGTGACCTGGTGGGTGGTGTCTTGTTGGTCGTTTCTGGTCAGGGTCTGGTCGATGGTGTAGTTGAGGTTTTTGGTGAAGGGCTGGCCGTCCTGCCTGCCGGCGATGAGAATAGTGGTTGGTCCCGGCTTGCTGGCGGGCATGTCCGTCTGCCAGGCGTCGTTGTTCTTGCTGAGCGTCAATGCTTGGCCGTCCATGCTGGCTGATTCCAGTGTGGGCGCCTGTGTGGCGTCGAGCCTGGCTGGCTTGCCGGGCCGGCCCTGCCCGTCCAGGCTCCAGCGGTATAGGCTGCCTTGCCTGCTGATGGCGGTGATGCTGCTACCGGCTTTGACGGCCTGCGTGTACGGCTGGCTTCCGTCGTCCGTCCGGGTGGGTGTTTCGCCGGGCTGCCATGCCCATACGTGGCCGTCCGTATCAGTGATGACGGCCTGGCTATCATTGGCTGTGGTCGAGTCGGCTTTCATGCTTTCCGGCAGGCTGACCGCTGTGGGGCTGTTCTTGCCATCGGCCAGGTACCGGGTTTGCCCGTCCGCGTCCAGGAGGAGGAACCCCTGGTTGAGGCCTTGGGCCTGGACGGTGCGCGTGCCCGGGTCCTGCTCGGCGCGTGAAGGTTCCGCTTTTCCAATGCTGCTCGCATCCCATGTCCAGGCCTGCCCGTCCGCGTCCACGATGAGGATCCGGCTGCCGGAGGCGGCGGCGGTGACGGCCTGCGCTTGCCCGGGCAGGCTCGTCACGGCCTGTTCTGAGAGCTTTGGATCCTGGCTCTTGAGTGGGTTGGGGTTGGCTTGGAAGGCGTGGGCTTGTCCCTGCTGGTCCACGGCCAGCAGCAGGTCGTCGTTGATGCTGATGCTGGTGAACCTGGTGTCCTGGCCGGTGTCGAGGATCGTGGGCGTCGACTGCTGGCTGGTCCGGGTGTAGATGTGCTGGTCGGATCCCAAGGCGGCCTGCAGGTGGCTGCCGGCTGCCGCCTGCAGGTAGCGGAACCCTTCAGGAGCCTGAACAGGGGCGGGAACCTGCTTGGGCGTGCCCTCCTGCGTCCAGGCGTAGAGGCGGCCGTCCCCGGTCAGGCCAATAGTCTGGCCGCCTGCGGTTTGGATGCTGACGTAGCAGGGCTCCTGCCTGTCGGGCGGGCTGATGGCCAGGCGCGCGCCGGAGGCGGGCCCATGGTCCGGGCTCAGCGTCCAGTCCGTGGTCTTCGACCACTGGGCTTTCAGGGTCATGTCCCGGAGGATGGGAGTCTGCAAGTCGAAGGGCCGGCCGTCATGAGTCCACCCGTCGAACCGGAAGCCTTGACGCTGAGGATTCTCTTGCGGGGCAGCGGCGAGGGTGCCGGTTTTCACGGTCGCTTGTGTGGGCTTGCT
>NZ_JBVPQK010000131.1:0-6848 GCF_058197115.1 Bifidobacterium sp. POST2/T3 (B1) | reverse complement strand
TGGGCCTGGATCATCCCGTTCTGCCCGGTGGTGGCATCCAGGACCAGCAGAACCTCGTCCACGGGCAGGTTCTTCTCGATCACCCGCCGGATCTTGCCCAGCTGATCCATCAGGTTGGCCTTGTTCTGCAGACGTCCGGCCGTGTCCACAATGAGGACATCTGCCTGATCATTTTTGGCCCGTTCGGCGGCTTCAAAAGCCACCGAGGCCGGATCTGCACCGTCGCGGTCGCTGCGGACCACGGGCACGCCCACCTTGCCACCCCAAGTCTCCAGCTGGTCAGCGGCGGCGGCGCGGAAGGTATCGGCGGCACCCATGACCACCGACTTGCCATCGGCCACGAAGAGCCGGGCCAGCTTGCCCGCCGTGGTGGTCTTGCCCGTGCCGTTGACACCCACCATGATGATGACCGACGGCCTGTTGGCCTGAGGACGGGCAGCCGCCAGAGTCCGATCCATATCAGGGTCGACCAGATCGATCAGACGCTGACGAAGGCCACGACGCACGGCTGCGGGGTCCTTCTGCCCTGTGATCCGGGCATCGTCGCGCAGCTGCTTCACCAGCTGTTCGCTGGCCTCGGCACCCACATCCGCCATGAGCAGGGTGTCTTCCACATCCTCCCAGTCGGATTCGCTCAGATGGTCCTTGGTCAGAATGGCAAAGAGGGCCTTGCCAAAGGGGTTGGGACTCTTGGCCAGTCTGGCCTTGAGCCTGGTCATGCGGGATGCAGAGGCCTCCGGATGCGCCAGCTCCTCCTGTGCCGACGATGCTGATTGGTCAGCCGAGGACGACTGCCTGGAAGCCACTGAACCGGCTGAGCCAGTCGAATCTGTAGAAGCGTCTGAATTGGGAGCAACACCAGATCCACGCGAGGCAGATTGGACTGCCCTGTCATCTGACGAAGCTGCTAAGGAAGCATCAGATTGGTCTTTAGCTTGATCTTTCGCTACAGCTGTCGCCGACTCCTGGGACAAAGAGGAGCCACTATCACTAAGCTTTACCGCACTGTCGGGGCGCGCGGAATCCCCTTGGGACCGGTGTTTACGGACCGCCACCAGAATGCCGACCACTGCCAGCAACAGGACGATCAACACCGCGATAAGAATAAGGAGCTGCTGTGTTGTCATAGGTACCAGCCTAAAGGCGAAAAGGGACACGGATGGTCACCACCAGCGGTCACTTCCCGCTCGGATGGCTCGTTCCCGCCTGCAGACCGCTCTGGACTGCGGGCATGATGTCGGAGGTGGTGGGCTGAGGCTCCCCTCGCTGCCGACGCGAAGGCTCAGGGCTTGATGATCGCAGGGTGGAGCTCCTGGGGGCTGGAGGCCCAGAGGTCGCAGAAACCGACGGTACAACATTCTTCTTTTGTCTCGGGCTGGTCGAGGACGCGGAATCAGCGCTTGGGGGCCGAGGCAGATTTATCTCGTCCGTGGAATCGGAGGCCAGCATGCCTCGAACCTCTACCACGGAGGAGGAATTGACATAGACCGGATAAGGATGTTCAGTATCTTCAGCAGTTGATGCGCCCTCGTCCGATCCAGGGGCAAAAGACAGATGCCCTCCTGCTATCCGCGGCAGCCGATTCTCTCGTTCCTGCTGACGGCGGGCCGCCCGGCGTACACGCTCATCCAGAGACTGGGAGAAGGCACGGTCCTGGGACTCACCAAGCGCCAGACGCATGACGAATACAATGAATGCCGCCACCACCAGCACCCATACCAGGACAATCAGCCAGACCATACCTGCCATTCTCTCAGAAGAACCCCTCAGACGCGCTAAGACACGAGGAATCTATCGGTCTCTTTCACACTGGCAGGTCAGCAGATGCTCAGGACCCCTCTTACACCCAAGGCAGTCGCAGGCAAGTAGGAAGACTATCGCAGGAATTACGCTCAGCAAGGTCCGCAACTACCATTCGAGAAATCTCCTGCAATGGCGACAAAAGATGCATAGCCATCAAAAGTATCATTTCCAGCGAAATCCGTAGATGGAAACAAGCCCTGAGGCAATGCAGCCCACGGCCAGGTAGAGGATCCCGAGCCAGGCATGAGGCCAGGTGCCCGATCCGATCAGCATCATCGATAAGGCCTCCCGCATGTGATATAGGGGCGTATACGGGGCGATGGTCTGCACCCAGGACGGCAGCATATTGACAGGCATCATAGCTCCGCCAATGAAGCCCAGGGGCAGAATAATGATGTTCGCAAGGATGGATACCCCTGCGATGGAGTAAATTATCATGGCGATAATGACACCCAGGAAAAAGAACAAAAGATAGCCAAGAACGAGGGGAAGCAATCCCGACAAAAATGTCGGTTTCAGCCTCATTCCCATAATGATTCCCAAGATGACAAGCACTACAGCCTGCGCCAGGAGGACGACGATACCCACAACAGCCTGGGAGAGGATAATCACATTCCAGGATAGAGGAAAATTGCGAACCGTCTGCAGCATGCCATTCTCACGCCAGAGAGCAAGGTGCGAAGCACCTGCAAAAATACCCACATAGGCCGCGCCAAATGCAATGACATTGGCGCTGATTTGACTGGCAATATCAACTCCAGGAACGTAGCTCTTAAAAGACAGGACCAGCGCCAATAACAGAGCTATCGGAAAGAGAAAGGTAAAAACCAGGGTGGACCAGTCACGAATATCGTAGTGGAACATCAATTTGAATAGAGTTTTGAAGCTGCTCATTTGACGTTCTCCTTTTCGAGAAGGCGAAGGTAGACATCCTCCAGACGCCCATCCTTGACTTGCGCCTGGCTTGTATTGATCCCGGAATCAACCAATTTCGCGAAAGTAACTCCGGTATCCCTGGTGCGAACTGTCAGACCGTCGGGTGTGGTTTTTACATAGTCAGCCCCCACGAGACGGGCTACGTGATCGGCCTGATCCAAAGCATTCGGAAGAAGAATGGTCGATTCCATCTCTGCTTGCGCAATAAGCTTGCTAGGACTGGCCGTCACGAGAATATGCTTATCCGCCAAGATCGAGACCACGTTGCACAACCGCTCCGCCTCATCCAGATGGTGCGTCGTATAAAGCACCGTGGCGGCCAATTGCTGACTGGATTTGAGCAGGCTCACAAGATCGTGGCGTGACTCGGGGTCGAGGGCAGCAGTGGGTTCGTCCAGAAAGAGCAGCCGAGGATGGTGGACGACAGCCGTGGCGATGGCCAGTCTCTGTTGTTCGCCGCCGGATAATGATTCAACCTTGTTGGATGCCACATGATCCAGTTTCAATGCATCAATAAGATCGTCCACACGCGACCGGGGCACCTGGTAGATATCCGCCACTGCGGTAAGGTGCTCAAGGAGCGTCGTTTTAGGGAAGAAGGACGACTTTTGAGGCTAGATGCCTATTTGGCGGAGCAGGGCCAAGTTGCGCGGATAGGGCGTCTGGCCCAGAACAGAGACCGTTCCCTCAACCGGTTTTTGCAGTCCTTCCAAGACGGTGAACAAGGTTGTCTTTCCAGCGCCATTTGGCCCGATGACCCCATGGAAGGCCCCTTCTTCAACCTCCAATGAAAGATGAGAGAGAATCGTTTTGTTCTTTATTCGAACAGTAAGGTTCGATACGCTTACTTCGATATTGCCCATTCCAGAGCCTTTCAGCGTCAATACTGATGTGGTAAAGCGCGGGTTGTGCCGTCTATTGTTGCTGATCTATTCATGACTATTTCAATTTGCTGAGTCTGGGCAGGCAAGGGAAAGAATCCGTTCAAATTCCGGCCCAGCATATTCTGGTGATTTTTGGCTCCGACAGTCTTTGCCATGAGACCATCTGCTTCAACTACGATAGCTTATTAATCCATATTCTTTCCTCACCCATGAGCCCAGAATTTCAGACATTTTCTAATAAGATACAAGCTGGATCAGACATAAAACCGCCACCGTCCCACAAATTATGGCATCCAAGAGCACGTACTGGCAAACACTGATTCCACTACTGGTTTACCTGCAGCTGGAACAGCATATTCCCATTTATCAAGCGGGCCGCCAAGGGGCGGACGGGTACATCTACTTTGTTCCCAATCGGCACTTTGGTAAGAGAAGCCATACCAGTATCAGCAAAAGCGGATATTGAGAAAAGTGCGATGCTTGTTCCCCCGGCTCATGCTCACCAGTGGGGAGGTTGACCGCCGACAACAGTAAACCGCGCGAACGAACAGCGACGGCGATGATGCGAAACTCTGCAAGTTATCGACGGAACCCACTATTTCGCCCTTTTCGCGTATTGGCTATCTCGAATGATGCTGGCCTTCACCGTTTCGCCGCCAGTCTCTTACCATCATGAAGACAATCATCATTAGCCAAGCTACTGGGTATGTGCATGAACCCCAGAACTGTGAACCGGTGGCAAACGATATAACATGGGCGAGAATTAATGCCAGGGCAAAAAACCTGACAGCAATGACTTGCGGCTTATCGGATGGTTTCTGTGTCGAAGCTGTTTGTCTCATGGCGGTTCCTTTGCCGTCGTACATAATGCACGGAATGTGCATAAAAACAAAATATACACTAACCGGCATTCGCTCAAAATAAGCTTAAAATAAGTTCGCGTTCTGGATGCGCATATACGTCATAGCCGGAGAAAATCATTGCAGAGAGCCTAGCCAGGAAGCAATTACATGAAAGCTGCTTTTGCATCCAAGATTGCGTTTACCGATCTGTTCGTTTCGTAGACAAATCAATCCAATACCGTTCTACTGGCTGACCAGATCTGCTGGGGAGCACATTCTCCAGTTGCCCGCCACGCGAGAGGATGGTCCGGCGGCTGGCCAGATTCGACGGGGAGCAGGTGATCAGGACCCGGCTCATGCCAAGAGCGGCCGCCCGTTGCAGGCAATCATCCAGCATCAGCCCGGCATAACCCCGCCGACGACAATCAGGGCGAACTGAATAGCCGATGTTGCCGCCCGAGCGTAGAAGCGCCTGCGTAAGCTGCAGCCTCAGCTGAATCATCCCCACCAGTTTGCCGCTGGGGTCCATGGCGGCGAACTGCAGGGCGGGCACAAATCCCGACGGCAGATCATCGCCGCGCGCCTGACGAGCCACCTCCGGCAGGCCTGATTGACGAACCTCATCCAGGCTGTGGCAGTCCTCCAGGGGGCCGAGCCCGGCCGCTTCATCCTCAGGCCGAGCACGACAGGCCTGCAGATATTCCCAGATCATTTCGGCATCCACCGCCCCCGGGTGATCCATCCTCACCAGATGGATTCTCATGGTCCACCTCCTCTGTCGAGTGCTTGACCACCACTTTGTGTTTCAGCTTACCTGAGCAGCATTCAACGGAACTGGGGTTTTCAAAGAGGACAAGCGCCACAGGGACATCGCGCACATGGGTGAATAGTCGGAACTCAATACAGCAAGAATCACAATGTTCAACAAGGTTCTTCCAAACTTAAGTTCTGTTCTTCAGTTCCCAGCTTCAGCTTCATCAGGTCAACGAAAGCGTAGCTCTGGAATCTATTGTTCTTTCTGCTTTTCTCCTCGCGATGCCCTGAACAACTGGTCATGAATCGTCAGTCAGACATTCCGGCCTGAAACCATGTGATGACGATTTGTGTACGGTCTCGCAGGCCGGTCTTGTCGAGTATGCGACTTACGTAGCGCCGGATGGAGGTGATTTCGAGAGTGAGACGCTGGGCTATTTCCTGATTGGACAGCCCCTGAGCAATGAGCCCGGCTATCTCGTACTCCCTGGGGGTCAACTTATCCAGCTGCTGCCGGGCCTGCGGGTCACTGACCTTATGCCGTGCATATGCTCTGTCACGGTTGATGAGCTCTGCTGTGATACGGGGGGTGAGCACTGCGTCACCATCGGCCACTGCGTGAATGGCTCGATGCAGGTCTCTGGTGGATACGTCTTTGAGAAGAAATCCATAAGCTCCTGCGTGCAGACCAGTGAAGGCATAATCGTCTTCGTCATAGGTGGTCAGAATCAGCGTACGAATGTCGGGGAACTCCTTGGCAATGACCGCAGTGGCACTGATGCCGTCCATCACCGGCATGCGAACGTCCATGAGGATTACCCGAGGCAACGGCTGGGCGGCTGCTTTCATCTCTCGAAGCATGGTCACTGCCTCCTGACCGTTGGAGGCTTGTCTGACGACCTGCAAATCGTGGTCGGCCTCGATCATGCGCACCAACCCCTTGCGGAGGAGCGCAAGGTCATCGACCAGCATCAGGTCAATCATGGGCGTTGCACCCTTTCTCGCTGGTGCCAGGCAGGATGGCTTCTACCGTCCATCCCCCGTTCTCGCTCGGTCCGCAACTCAGGCTCCCTCCCATCTGTCGACATTGTTCGCCAATCTGCTTTAGGCCCACTCCTTGATGATCATGCATGGCCGGTTCCCAATCGCCCAAGGTTCGCCCATGCTCATTCTCGTGCCCATCATCGTGAATGCTGATACGGATGGTGCCGTCCTGCTCATAGTCACGGGAGATGACGATGGTGCTCGGGTCTGAAGCGTGCCGGAGCGTGTTGGTGATTGCCTCCCTGCTGATGATGAAGCAGAGGTTGTCCTGTCTGGGATCGTGCCGCTGATGCCCTGTTTCGGTAGACACGACAGCCAGACCAACCGCGCGGGCATGGGCAATCATGGTGTCGAGTTCGTCGAGCGTGTGCAGCCTGGAGCCAAACCTGTGCCCATCATCATCGGACCCTTCCGGTAGCGCCTCATGCTCTTGAACAAGGGTACGGACGGCTTGTCGGGTGTCGGCCAACCCATCCCTGGCCACCTGATTGATGTCCTTAAGCACCTCCTGCAGCTCCTCGGTCTCAACCGAGTCAGCGAATCCCTGGGTCAGGGCGATAATCGTGGTGAGGTCATGGCCCACGCT
>NZ_JBVPQK010000130.1:0-7032 GCF_058197115.1 Bifidobacterium sp. POST2/T3 (B1) | reverse complement strand
AGACACCCCACCGCATTGATCAGGCTATGCAGGACCTTCAGGAGGTCTTCGGCTCCGACCGGCTCATGGCCCTCTGCCGGGAGCTGACTAAGGAGCATGAGCAGATCCGGCGGGGTACCGTCGGCGACATTGTGCGCTCCCTTCGGGAGGATCCAGCAAGAGGGGAGATGGTCCTGGTCGTGGCTGGTGCTTCTGCCTTGGAGGCCAGGCGCAACGACCCTGAGGCCATGGATGACAGGCAGTTGGCAGACCTGGCACGCGAACTGGCCAAATCCGAGGGTCTGCGGCTCAAGGAGGCTATCGCTCGCGTGACTGCCGAGCATCCCCTGGCCGATGGCAGCCTACCTAATCGCAAGCGGATCTATGCCTTGGCCGTTGAAGAGGATAAGGAAGACTGATTCCCATCCCCATCATCCAGCAGCACCTCGAGTGCTCTGCGCACACCGGGCCCGCCCAGCTGTGAGACGGTCTCCAGCAGTTCCGGCGAAGCGGCGGGATTGGCCACCAGCCACCGGCGCAGCCGGGGCTCTTCTCGGGCGATGGTCCAGAGGATGCTCGGGTCGGTCTCGGGGTCTGTGGCCATCAGTGCCGTTGGCACCAAGGGAGGCTCTGGCGGTGGGGCCCGCCCCTCGGCCATTGGTTCGAGGCTATTGGGTTCGTCTTGACTCCAATCGTCTTCCGTTGATGGGTGCGACCGGCTGCTGATGACAGTCATAAACCGGGTCATACGTTCAGTGGCGGAGGATTCACGACGATGTCGGATCCGATCCTGGTGCCGATGATGGCCATGACCACGTCGGCCGTTCCTCATAGCCTGATTCATAGGATCGTCTTGAGTCGTTTTATGGTATCCAGTCCTCGAGCGTGGCCAGGCCAACGGGGGTTGGAGGACAGAAGCGCTTCGCAGGATCCGCAGCTGACATGATATCGCTCCATAAGCTCATGGAGAACCGCCATGATGTCCTCCCCGTTGCATTGGCCCGTGGGATCGCAGGCCAAATCACAGGCTGTCCAGAGTGGCGAAGTCACCCAGAGTCGCCCAAGCTTCATCAGATAACGGGCATCCAGCTGTCGCTGATGGGGGCGTAGGGGCCTGCCGTAAACCGGCGTGCGGAAATGGGAGTTGGAGATAATATCCAGGGCATCGGGGAAATGGCCGTTGATCCACACCCAGAGCGCCAGTCCGCCGCTTGCTGCTGCACCGTAAGGGACCATGGGCATGACGATGGATGCGCGACCGTAGAGTCCCTCCGCCTGTTCGTTCAGGTAGCAACAGGATCGGTCCAGGCAGGTCACGATTCCCTCATTCACCAGCAGGCTGAGGCTGAGCGGACCGGGCAGATCCCCGATCTGAATCAGACTGGGCAGCGGTTTGGGCTCAGGGACCAGGGTTCCGAATTCGGTTGTAGACGGACGGCCACGGGTGCGCGTTGGGCCTGTTTCGTATCGTGGCCCGAAGCACTGCTGAGCGGTGTCGGTGAGGGGAGTCCGGCCTGGCGGCTTGGTTGTAGCTCTAAGGGTGCGGCTGGCGCCAAGGGTAGTGACAGGCGCCCACGTCGCTCCCCCGAGCACGTGTTCTCGATTCATGGTTCGACTGTAAAAGGTCGTGTCCGGGCTTACCTGAAGGAGGCCTAAATTTGTGAACTTGTGGATAATCTGCTCGCCAGCCTGCGGTCTTGTGGACGAGCAGGGGGATTGTAGGCCGAAGCCGATAATCTTGCTGGTATGAGTCATATCCTTGTTTCCGTCGCCTGGCCCTACGCAAATGGGCCCCGTCACATCGGCCACGTCGCTGGGTTCGGCGTCCCTTCGGATGTCTATGCACGCTACGAACGCATGAAGGGCAATGATGTCCTTATGGTTTCGGGGACCGACGAGCACGGCACTCCCATCCTGGTGGAGGCTGACGCCGAAGGAGTAGGTCCCCAGGAGATCGCTGATCGTTATAATCGGGTCATCGTCAAGGACCTGTGCGATCTGGGACTCAGCTATGACCTCTTTACCAGGACCACAACCGGCAATCACGAGAAGGTGGTACAGGAGCTCTTCCGGCAGTGCAGGGCCAACGGCTACATCTATGAGGGCCAACAGAAGGTGGCTATATCGCCCTCCACCGGTCGGACTCTCCCAGACCGCTATATTGAGGGGACTTGCCCCATCTGCGGTGCCGATGGCGCTCGCGGCGACCAATGTGACAACTGTGGCAACGAGCTGGATCCGGACGAGCTGATCAACCCTGTGTCCAAAATCAATGGGGAGACGCCTCGGTTTGAGGAGTCCAAGCACTTCTTCCTGGATCTTCCCGCCCTGGCCGAGGCCAACCTGGCCTGGTTGAAGACCCGCAAGGGCTGGCGCAGCAACGTGCTCAACTTCTCCCTGGGACTCTTCAAGGAGGTCAAGCCACGGGCCATCACCCGCGACATTGACTGGGGCATTCCAGTGCCGGTGGACGGGTGGGTCGACGACCCCAACAAGAAGCTCTACGTCTGGTTCGATGCCGTCATCGGCTACCTGTCGGCATCCATCGAATGGGCCCGCCGTCAGGGCGACCCCGAGGCATGGCGCAAGTGGTGGAATGACCCCAAGGCCCTGGGCTACTACTTCATGGGCAAGGACAACATCACCTTCCACTCACAGATCTGGCCCTCGGAGATTCTGGCCTACAACGGGCAGGGATCCAAGGGCGGACAGCCGGGATCCTACGGCGAGCTCAACCTGCCTGAGCAGGTGGTGGCCAGCGAATTCATGACCATGGAGGGCAAGAAGTTCAGCTCCTCCCGAGGCATCGTCATCTACGTCAAGGACATTCTGGCACGTTATCCGGTTGATGCAGTCCGCTACTACATTTCCATCGCCGGGCCGGAGACCTCGGATTCGGACTTTACCTGGGCAGAGTTCGTCCGGCACAACAACGAAGAGCTGGCCGCATCCTGGGGCAACCTGGTTAATCGCGTGGCCAACCTGCTCAACAAGGACTTCGGCAGCATCCCCGCCGTAGAGCAATCCTGGCTGACCGAAGAGGACTGCGCCCTGTTGGATCGCAGCCTGCAGGCCTTTGATACTGTGGGGTCCTTGATCGAGCACCATCGCCAGAAGGCTGCTCTGGTCGAGGCCATGGCCCTGGTGGGCGACATCAACAAGTACATCTCTGCTCAGGAACCTTGGAAAATTAAGGACGACCAAAATCGTCTGGCTGCCGTTCTGCATACCGCCGCCCAGGCCGTGCTGGACGCCAACACCATGCTGGCCCCCTTCCTGCCACATGCTTCTCAGCGGGTCTGGGAGGCCATGGGCGGCAAGGGCACCTTCTCGCCCCTGCCTCGTGTCGAGGAGGTTGACGATCTGGATCGGTCCGACTTTCACTATCCCATCATCACCGGCGACTACCGGTTGGGGGAGACTGTTCATCCCTGGGCGCGCGAGCCTCTCAGGGACGGCACGCCAATCGATCGGCCCACGCCCATCTTCCCCCGCATTCCCAAGGAAGCCGTGCAGGAGGAGCTGGACCGCTTCCAGGAGCAGCTGGATCGCCGCAAGGCCAAGGAGCGTGCCCGTTTCGAGGCCGAGCAAGCCAAACTGGAAGGCCAGGGCAAGTGACGGTCGACTCGCCCGAACGACGCATACTCAGACCACAGTTTATGATTCACAGAGAACTTTGAGGTTTTCGGGTACTTCCTCCAAGGTAGCGCTGGTTATATTAGTTCTGTCGGTTGAGGTACTGGCCGATGGGGGTCGTGCGGCCCCGATAACTGAACCCCTTCTTCTCTCTCTTCTCGCCCGGCGGTTCTTCGAACCGCCGGGTTCTTTCGTCATGGAAGACTCATAGGATGAGTAACCATGAAGGTTGCCCAATTCGCCTGTGTGCTCTTCGATCTGGATGGGGTGTTGGTGCCCACGACCATCCTGCACAAGGCCGCCTGGAAGGCGTTGTTCGATCAGGTCCTGCCCGCGAACGTCCCGGCCTATACGGAGCAGGACTACTACGCCTATGTGGATGGTCGGCCCCGCTATGACGGTGTCGATGCCCTGCTGCGCAGCAGAGGCATTGAGCTTGACTGGGGCAGCCCCGATGACGATCCGCAGCTGGACACCGTCTGCGGATACGGCAATCGCAAGAACATGACATTTGAGCGGATGCTGAAGCAGAAGGGCATTGATCCCTACCCGGACACGGTGGATCTGCTCAGGCACCTGCGTACTGACAAGAAGCGTCTGGCTGTGGTGTCCAGTTCGCGCAACACGGCTGAAGTCCTCCAAGCCGCTGGAATTGCCGGATACTTCGACACAGTGGTGGACGGCAACCTCAAGGACGAGATGGGCCTTCAGGGCAAGCCGGCCCCAGACACCTACGCCTATGCGGCCAAGGTGCTGGGTCTGCGCAACGAGGATGCTGTTGTGGTCGAGGATGCCCTCTCTGGTGTAGCCGCCGGTCACGCGGGTAGGTTCGGCCTGGTTGTGGGCGTGGACAGGGGTGCCGGTCGCGAGCAGCTGCTCAAGGCGGGTGCGGACCTGGTGGTGGACCAATTGATCGAGCTGATCGACGACGATGCAGGTGAGCGTGCGCTGGCGGAGGATCCGGATCTGGATGCGGAACGTTTCCCTGTGGAGGACTGGGGTCTGAGCGAGGTCGGACGGCCCGACGCGGTCAGTGCCACAGTCTTTTCGGTCACCAACGGATCCGTCGGTGTCAGGGGCGAAGGAGGCGGGGAACGCTGCCTGGGCAACGGCACCTTCCTAAGTGGCTTCCATGACACTTTCCGCATAGCCCACCCTGAAAGCGCCTACGGATACGCCCGAGTGGGTCAGCTGATCCAAGGAGTGCCTGATGCTTCGGACTTCACCCTTAAGGTGGAAGGGCTGCCTCTGGGCCGGCCGGAGAAGACCACTCAGCGTCTGGACTTCCGAACCGGAATCGCGACCACCACCAATCTGTACGATCTGGGCCACGGCATCCACCTGAAGACCGTGCTCACCCGTATGGTCTGCCTGTATGACCGCAGCCTGAGCGTCTGCACGCTGACCGTTGAATCGCCCGACCGGGATATGGCTGTTGTGGTCGAGGGTCCGGTCAACGCGGACAACCCCCGCCATGTCAACTCCAGTGATCCCCGCAAGTCGACCTTTGTGGACGGCTGCGGAATCCACGAGGTGTTGGACAATGCTGTTTATGGCGAGCTGAGCTCGGATTGCAGGGTCTTTCGTTGCAATAATTCACGGCTCAGCCTGGCCCTAGGTGTTCGGCAGTTCAGGGACGGCCGGCCTGTTGAAGGCTCCGGCTGGCGTATGGACGTGCCCAAGGGTGGTTCCACTCGTCTGGTCCGTTACGCGGTCTACCGCAGCCACCCTATCCTTCCGGCCGGCACCAGCGGCAATGGTCTGGTCGTGCAGACGCGGGGCGAGGGGACCAGGAATCTGGTCGAGGACTGCCGCGATAGATTGGAGGAGGTCAGCACTCTTTCTCTGGATGAGCTAGAGCAGCGTCAGCGGGAGTGGCTGGACCGGTTCTGGGAGCGTCAGGATATCCGCATCCAGGCCGACGATGGCGGTCGTACCCAGCAGATGGTGCGCTGGGAGCTCTTCCAGCTGGCCCAGTCCACGGCCCAGATCGAGAACGGCGTGGGTGCCAAGGGTCTGAGTGGGTCCGGCTACAGCGGCCACTACTTCTGGGACACCGAGATCTACATTCTTCCCTTCCTGATTTATTCAGCGCCTGCCCGGGCTAGGGCTGTCCTTCACTACCGCTACATGATGCTGCCTGCCGCCAGGCGCAGGGCCTGCACGCTCAACTTGAACGGCGCCCTCTTCCCCTGGAGGACCATTGACGGCGAGGAAGCCTCCGCCTACTTCCCCACGGGAACAGCCCAGTACCACATCGATGCCGACATCGCCTACGCGGTGGCCCAGTATGTGCAGGTCACCGGCGATGAAGACTTCCTGCAGGCTGAGGGTATAGACATCCTGGTGGAGACGGCCCGTCTTTGGATGAGCCTGGGGCGCTACAAGGAGGATGGCCGCTTCCACATCCACTGCGTGACCGGTCCGGACGAGTACACGGTCTTGGTTGACGACAACCTCTATACCAACCAGATGGCTCGGTTCAACCTCTTGGCTGCTTACAAGGCTTACCAGCACTTACGCGAGAAGCACCCCGACCTGATCGGCGCCATACGTGAAAGGCTCTACTTCGACGATGAGGAGGCCAGCAAATGGTCCAGTGCGGCTGAGGCCATGTTTGTCCCCTTTGATGATCAGGAGGAGGTCCATGCCCAGGATGCCCAGTTCATGCAACGCCCCCGCTGGCACTTCGACCGGTTCACGGCCAGGCCCCTGCTGCTGCACTACCATCCGCTGGTCATTTACCGGCACAAGGTGCTCAAGCAGACCGACGTGGTTATGGCTCTCTACCTGCTCAGCTCCTGGTTTACCCCGGAGCAGAAGCGGGCTGACTTCGACTACTACGATCCGCTGACCACCGGGGATTCGACTCTGTCGGCAGCCTCCCAGTCCATCCTCGCTGCCGAGGTGGGGCATGATCGGTTAGCCATGCAGTACTTCCGTCGGTCCTTGTTTACGGACGTGGACGATCTGCATGCCAACACGACCGATGGCATCCACCTAGCTGCCTGCGGAGGTGTCTGGTCCAGCCTGGTCTGCGGCTTCGGCGGCTTGCGGGACACCGGTGGAACCGGGCTGAGCATCGACCCCCACCTACCTTCATCCTGGCGCTCGCTGACCTACGAGCTGGAGGTGCGGGGCACCAGGTTCCAGGTAGCCGTAACCCCAGACGGTGTCGATCTGAAGCGTCTGTCAGGACCTGAGCTGGACCTTCTGGTCCAGGGACATCCGCGCCACATATGACCTCCGGATTTTGGGCCTAGACACGCCCGGGAACCGGGGTTGCATCTGCTCGGGGCTCTAATAGAATAAGCAACGCTTGACGAATCCAGGGCGGACGCGCGCGGCGTTGCAGAGGCGAGGAACATAGCCGGGCGTCACCATCGGTCAGTCACTCTCCCGGACGGTCACGGCAAT
>NZ_JBVPQK010000129.1:0-7059 GCF_058197115.1 Bifidobacterium sp. POST2/T3 (B1) | reverse complement strand
GTGGAAACCACCAATGTGATGGCGATGATAACGACTCCCGCCCAAAGGCCACCCTTCCCTAACGCGTATATCATCGCTGCTATCCAGAAGCCTCGTGACCAGAGGCTTTGTGATTCGTCAACCACTATCCGGGAACGTGACAAAGCCTTGGCGAGCTGTTCCATATGCGACCTATCCGCATTGGTCGCATAGCTTCCGCGCAAGTCCTGGGTGGTAATCTCTTCAAAAGAAACTACCTTCGTTGACTGGTCACGCGTTGAAAAGGAAGGATAATCGTACCCTCCATTTCGTTGAAAAGACTTTTGGTCACCCACAAAGGCCACGAGAACACGAGACTTCATTGAGTCACGAAATGAAGGTTGGATCTTGAAGACATTGATCCCTAAATTTCTTGATGCTTGAGCAATCGCACGCACAGCATCCGCCTTCGTCGCGGTATCAACCCTCTCGACGGTGAAAGAGGTACCGGTACCTGCAGGAAGCTCCTGGTCGATAGTGATAAGCATCTCGAATGTCACCACCATGGTGAGAATCAAGGAAGCCCAAACCGTCAACCGTTGAATCCAGTGAATTTGCAAATACCTCACCAAAACTTCCTCATAGTCTTCTCCTTTGAAGGCAAATATGATGGCGAAAAATCTTCCATCACGGGTTATTTTACCTCATAAATACAGCTGATTCATCCGGGCCTCTCACATATAGAGACCGTTCTTATGCCACTGATACCGATGTGGAATCCGAACCGGTACGATGACGCTGGCTACTCCTGGAACAATACCCTTGCCGGAGTTCGAACAACACTCCCACGACCAGTTTGCTTGGTTACACTCAAACCATGAGCATGGGATGTTTTAGTGGGTGTAGTGCGGAATCATGTAGAGAATGTCGCTGGTGATGACACTGGTGGGGATGGTGGCGGTCAGCCAGTTGCGGATTTGATGTCAGTCGAGCCGGTTGCCCATTCGTCTGATCTGCTCGCTGGCCTGTCTATCGAGTGAGGCCAGGGCCTCGTCGAGGTGTCGTGTGACGTCGTGGGCGAGCGAGTCGAGCCTGCTGTTCTGCTTGCTCTGCAGGCTTAAGAGCTGCTCGTTCACGTGCCGCTGCTAGTCGTACATCTTCCTGAGCTGTGTTTCGTCCCTACTGGCCGTTTGCTCCACGCTCTCCTCGAACGCCTTGTAGCCAAAGAGGATGACCTTCCTTGAGGCTTCGCTCTGCCTGTTGCCTGAGTCCTCTAATCGCTGCAAGCTGGTCAACAGCATCTGGTTGGCCTGTTCCATCGTGGAGGTTATCGTCTCCAACTACTCCCTGAGGTTCACCTGGCGGCTGGTGACGAGCTGTATCTGCGCGCCCTGGTAGTTCCTGAGCTCCTCGAGCACCTGCCTCGTCTCGCACAGTCGTGCACTCAGGTCCTCCTCGTTGCTCTGGTTCGGGTTCTTGTCCATGTCTCCTCGTTTCGTCCAGCAGCGATTGCAGTTCTCCGGCCACGCTCTTAATCTGTTCGCGCAGCTTCTCGATGGGCGTCTTCCCAATGCCCGTGAAGCGAAGTTATCCACGGTCAAAATCAAAAATTCAAGTTTTCTAGTATAGGTATATAGGTATATAGGGGATTTCTGATTAGATTTAATGCGCGTGGGGCTAAGAGGGTTTGCTGCATTCAAAGTCCCTCAAATTACATTCAAGGTCCATCTCTTGAATTTGGTCTGATTGTGGCTTATCTGGACGTGATTGCTGTCTGCGCTGGTTGGTGCACTTGGGGTGTGTTGATGATGGTGGTTTCGTGATTGCTGGTGGGTCTGATGCTTGGGTGGTTACGTTTGGTGGGCTGTAATTGCTGGTGTTTTATGGATGTGGTGAGCTGGTTTCGGACCCTTTCTGGGATAACGGTGAAATGCTCGTTTCTGACTGCGGCAGTTCTTCCGGCGCGCACGTCCGGCTCTGTTCTTTCCTGCCGGCTCCGGCAGGCTTGTACCGCGTGCATGGAGGTGGAGAATCTGTCCACCAGGATGGCCCAGGAACGGCTGGCCATCCTGGACAGACCCTGCGGAATCACCTACGCGCAGCCTCTTCCCGACACTTGAAAAAGGGCACCCCAGGAATTCCAATCTTCATGGATTCCCGGAACGCCCTTGCATCCTCCCGCGTCGGCCGTCAAGCTGCTGTCGGCCGCTTGTCCGTGTTCTGGAGGTACCAGGCGACAGCCTTGCGGATGATGGCGGATTTGTTTGTGCCCTCCTGCTTGGCCAGCTGGCTGGCCTTGTCGTCCAGATCCTTAGGCACCCGGATCTTCCAGGTCTTCCGTGCCACCTGGGTGGCTTCGGCCCGGCGCAGGCGCATCTGGTCGAATTCCGTATGAAGGTCCCGGAAGAACTGGTCCTTGTCCACCTCGCGGTTCGGATCCATGTGCCGTACGGAGCCTGGTACGACGTCCAGGCGCTCCCCGCGTTCGGCCTTGGCAGCCAGCTCTTCCATCTGCCGACACTCCTCTTCCGTCTTAGACTCGTACTCGTGTGCAAGCATGATGTTTACCTCGGTTTTTCTCTGATTGTTTATTTGTTGATCCTTGTTTGGCCGTCTACCGGTCGTGTTTGTTGGCGGGTCCGGTCATCTTGAGCGTTGGAGCTCCTCTCTCCCACCTTCTATCTATGTGGTACTACACTGACGACCTACAGTAAAGGATTACGTTCTTTTTCTGGTTTCCCTTGGTTTTTCATACGCGGCCTTGCTGTGGCGAGCAGCCTCCTCAAGGATTCGCTTCAGCTTCGGATCCTTTGATTGAAAAACCCTAATATGCTTTTTCGTGGCTCTGGCAGCCCGTCCGCACGTACGCCCGGCCCTTTACCCATGGTATGGGCGTACGGTACGCTCTCCATATGTCTTTACGATAAGGGCCATGGCAGGCGAGGAAGTGTCTCCGGAGGACAGAGCCAGGGCCGAGCAGGCGGCTAGCAGTGTCATCGGCCAGCTGCTGGCGGGCCAGGTGTACCCCAGGGTCCGCCGCTGGTGACCAGACGCCCGCATGCCGGGTTATCCATATTCTTCGATCCAGACCCTAGCGCTTTGACTCCAGGCCGTAGGCTGGGCCTTGCCATGCCGTCCCATTCCCCCGAATAATGCGAGCGGCATGGCGCTTCTCTCAATGCTCTTCGACTGGGCCGGCGACGGTGCAGGTGCCGTACTCTTCCTGCACGGGGTCGTCGACCGGATGCTCTTCCCCTGTCGTGTCGTATTCCTCGCCGTTGGTGCATGGACGTATCTGCGTCTCCTTGCCAATCTCCAGGTGGCCGGGGAAGTACCCCATGTACTGCCGGGCTTCATGGTCGTAGAGGAGGATGCCCTCCTCCCCGCATATCAGCGGCTTGAGGCCGGAACCAAAGTAGATCTCTTCGCGCGTGGGGTATGTAAACCGAAGGGACGACGGGTTGGCCAGGGTGAAAGTCCTGATGCCCTGGTTGACCTGCTGCAGAAGCCCTACTTCTTCCTTGATGTACCCGCTTGTCATCGTCATGATCAGACCTTCTCTTCCTTTCCTCCCCGGGTCTCTAATAGCCAAATACGGCCCTGGCGCCGCTTCCTCAATTGAATAAGGGAGTGGTACATATTTTATGAATTTCTGGGCAGGGGCGGCCAATAATATTATTCATGTCAGCATGATAGGGAGGCATCCGTTATGGGGAAAAGGACGAAATGGCCAGAGCCAAAGGGAAAAATACGGGGTTTCATTCGCAAGAAAGGTGGCCGAACGCAAACTTCTCAACAAACCCATAAACAGGGCCAGCAGATGAGCGAAGACCAAAAGCAACAACTTCAATGGACCCTTGAGCAGACTCAGCTGAGGTACAACGAACTCCAGGATAAGCACGACAAGCAGATGGATCTTGCCGCGCGCCTGCTGGGGTTCGGCGCTATATCCGCCTTCGCTGCCTTCTTATCGAAGTCCACTTCGAATAGTCTTACAGGAAAATTATGGGTCGTTGTCGTTTTCTTTATTATCCTTTTGTTTTGCGCTGTGTTTATTGCCGTACTAGTGCTCTGCAAATCTTCTATCCAGTTTTCTTGGGATGACGAGGAGCTTCAGGATATTACGAAGCTGAATCAGGAACAATCCAAGGAAGAAAAAACAACCTCCCTCATTGAAAACCTAAGCGCTCAAATAGAGACGTTGAGAGAGTCGAATGCCAATACTTCATTGGCTATTTACGCCATGTACTTGATGTATGCGTGTTCCCTTGTCGTACTCGTTTTAATTATTATTTTCTCTCATTGAGCCTGCGGCTTTAATCAAACAGCATGGTTTGTTGGTCGTAAACAGAGCGTTAGGCTGGAAAATAATACCCAAACGGTGCGTTATGCTGCTGGCTCCGCTCCTTCGAGTGTTCCAAGGCCTTGTAGATGGTGCTTCGGCTGACGTTGAACCTGTCGGCTATCTCCTGGACGGTCGCGGTCCTGGAGTCGTACAGCTGGCGAATCATGGCGATGTCCTTATCGGAAAGCTTGCTGGGCCGGCCGCCTTTCCTCCCTCGGGCCCTGGCCGCTTTCAGGCCGGCCATGGTGCGTTCCCGGATCAGGTCCCGCTCGAACTGGGCCAGGGCCGAAAAGATATTGAAGATCAGCACCCCTCCCGACGTGCTGGTGTCCATGTTCTCGGTCAGGCTGCGGAA
Source organism: Bifidobacterium sp. POST2/T3 (B1) (assembly GCF_058197115.1). Taxonomy (NCBI): domain Bacteria; kingdom Bacillati; phylum Actinomycetota; class Actinomycetes; order Bifidobacteriales; family Bifidobacteriaceae; genus Bifidobacterium; species Bifidobacterium sp. POST2/T3 (B1). The sequence goes on along the minus strand of NZ_JBVPQK010000129.1, from coordinate 2,401 downwards.
CTCCACCCCCATCTTCTGGAAACGGTCCATTAAGTCAACCAGGTTCTGGACGCTGCGCCCGAGGCGGTCCAGCTTCCAAACCACCACCGTGTCCCCCGGGCGGAGCATGTCCAGCATCCGGTCCAGCTGAGGGCGGCTTGCCTTGGCGCCCGACGCATGGTCGGTGAAAATCCTCTTGCAGCCGGCCTTCTTCAGGGCATCGGTCTGCAGGTCTTCGTTCTGCTCCAGCGTGCTCACTCGCGCATAGCCGATTTTCAGGCCGGCCCTGTCTGAATATTCCATACCTTTATCATACATACATTTATGGACGCATTTTTACACATATTTGACGCTGTACCAGCCTGGATTGGGGGCCGCGCGCACTTGTCCGTAAAACGGTCGTTTCTTAAGCAGGCGAGAGGCGTCGGTGCTTTTCCCGATGAATTTGGGCTCGTGATCATGTCTTTCAGGCGAGTTTGAACTCGGCTATTACGCGTTTAATCTCCTTGGTGACTATCTGAGAGCCAGATTCTATGTCGGAAGCGTCGGAGCTCTGTTGGGGCAAGGTGTTTTGAGCTTATGGCTCTACTAAAAGTATGCTATCGGGCATGAAGAGGCTCCGCTGGGAATGTATGGCTGGAAGCCAGTGGGGTGCCCGCTGATCATTGTGGCGTGGCTATGGGTGTTTTGAAGCAAAGAATCGACTCTGTCGGTGCTGCGAATAGGTGGGGAGATGGGACGGGGGCGAGTTGGATGCAGAGGGGCGGGGGGAGAGCGGTTATTCCTGTTCCACTTTCATGGGCCCTATTGGTATCCGGTCCCAGTCCTCGTCGGTGCTGATAAGGGCATGTCCAGGGCATCAGAGCTTTGTTCGGGCGGGAGGACCTTGGCTTCCGGAGTCGATTCGCTGTCCTTCTTCTGGGGCAGGGGTTCGCTACCTGATGCAGAGTATCCGTGTGTTAGGGGTGCCGGTGTTCCAAAACGACGCTGACAGGGGACCGGTACAGGCGGAGCCCGCCTGTGGTGGGACGGAAGACGGCGCAAGGATTGCCATAGCGGGCCCCGCAGGTTCTTGCAGGACCCATCAGAAATCTGCAGATCGCAGATCTGTTCCAGCAATTGCGCGGGGCAGTCAGCGAATCAACCCTGTCCGGCGATGGTTTTGTCGACGAGTTTGGGCAGTGCTTCTTCGATGGGTTCGTGGATGAGTCGGGTTGCCAGAGAATCATACTGGGTTGAACCCATGTTCATGATGGTGATTGGCACACCTGCCTGGGCTGCCACCGGCACCAGTGAGGCCGCCGGATACACCTCCAAGGTGGAGCCGATCACCCAGAATTGATCAGCCTGGCTGGCTAGCCTCATGCTCTTTTCCATGGCTCCCTCGGGCAGGGCCTGACCGAAATAGACCACATCAGTCTTGATGATGCCATTGCAAGGCATGTTGCCTTGGTAGGACATGCGCTTGTGGCAGTGTGGATCGGGTTCCTGATCGAGCTTGGCCATGATGTCGGCCGTCCGATATGGCTGACCGCATTTCATGCAATGGGAACTGCCGATGGTCCCGTGAAGGTTCACGATGACATCCTCGGAGTTGCCGGCTTTCTCGTGAAGGGCATCGAAGTTCTGCGTAGCCAGAAGGTTCAGCATGCCTGCCTGCTCCAGCCTGGCCAGTGCCTTGTGCGCTACTCCGGGCTGGGCCTTCCAGACCGGTGACTCCTTCTGCCACCGCCATGAGTACTCCCGCTGCTTCTGGTCGCTCATGAACAGGTCCAAGTCATAGACATTCATCTGATCGGGATGCTTGGTCCAAACCCCGTCAGGCCCGCGAAAATCCGGTATGCCGGCGGAAGTCGAGATGCCCGCACCGGTCAGTACTGCAATTGTTGTGCTCATACACCCGTCTTACCATCTGTTAATAGACTCTATGAGTCGAAGACCGACATGGTGCGCGAATATGCACCTATATCAACATTGACGTCTGTGAGTTGTGGATGAGTGGCATTTGAGGGCAGAAAGAGAAACGCGCACTGGATATGGCTGCCTATGGCCAGAATTCAGAACGACCACGAAAGGGCTATGCTGACACGCCGAACCAGCTGTGGCCTGATTATTGCCTTGTGAATAAAATGTGTACATGAAGTGGGGACCGTGGGCTGAAGGCCCATCTTCGTGAGACTCGAAGTTAGAAAGGAGCATGAAACGACACGCCGTTTGAGGGCTTGTTATTGCTGGTTTTGAGGGTCTTTGAGGGAAGGCCGGGTTGCGTTTTGGCCGGCTCGTGGTAAGTTTATCTCTTGCTGCTCAACACGGCGGTTCTTCTTCCGGGAGGAAGTTGAATGGCTTGTTGGTGTGGTGGTGGTTTGAGAACTCAAGAGCGTGTTTGTGCTACTTATAGCTTTTTGATTGCCAGTCCGATGCC
>NZ_JBVPQK010000128.1:0-7078 GCF_058197115.1 Bifidobacterium sp. POST2/T3 (B1) | reverse complement strand
GTGCTAAATGCCAATAATGAGGCACAATGGAAACACAACAGCAATCAAGAATTGCCTATCGTCTCAAATGCGAGAAGCGCTTGTATCTCCCATCAGTGATAAGGGCTCGGAATTATCCCTGCTAATGCGGGGAGTCTTAATAGCTGGCAGTCCAGACTCTGGTACACCGAATCATCCCCGCGGATGCAGGGAGCACAGACGCAGCTCAACGACGGCACTTTCGTGGTTGGGATCATCCCCGCGGACGCAAGGAGCACTGGGACCGTGCGCGAGGTGGACGATGCCACCCTGGATCATCCCCGCGGACGCGAGGAGCACTGACCTGGGTGCCAGATACTCGCGCAGAATCCAGGATCATCCCCACGGATGCGGGGAACACAAGGGGTCCTCTCCCACCAAGAAGCTGGACCCCGGATCATCCCCGCGGATGCGGGGAGCAAATCACCTTCAGGACGGTGACCCGCCCCGTACGAGGATCATCCCCGCGGATGCGGGGAACACGTCGGTGAGCTGGAGGTAGCCGTTGATGTGTGAGGATCATCCCCGCGAATGCGGGGAACACTTCAGTGCGTTCATGGCACCCTGGAATATGAGAGGATCATCTCCGCGGATGCTGGGAACACCTGAGCTCGCCCTGGCCCAGGCCGATCAGATGGGGATCATCCCCGCGGATGCGGGGAACACATCCGGTTGCACCATCTGTGGGCGAGGAAGCAAGGATCATCCCCGCGGATGCGGGGAGCATTCCCGGTCGACCGTGAACTCCAGGAACTCCCGAGGATCATCCCCGCGGATGCGGGGAGCACCCACCATAATAGACAAAAACCCGGGCTGGCGGCGGATCATCCCCGCGGATGCGGGGAGCACTTCGGTCAGGTCTGGCAGGCGATCATGTCATGGGGATCATCCCCGCGGATGCGGGGAGCACCATCTCCACAGTCCCCTACGCACGACGACGGAAGGATCATCCCCGCGGATGCGGGGAGCACAAAGCCTCTTTATACTCCGGCCCCTCACGGTATGGATCATCCCCGCGGATGCGGGGAGCACTATGATAAATACCTTGTCACTCAGGAAGAGGAAGGATCATCCCTGCGGATGCGGGGAGCACCCCGTACTTAGCTAAGGCTAAGTGATTTGAGAGGGATCATCCCCGCGGATGCGGGGAGCACATGAACGTAGGGCCGTTCACATAACCCGCGTTGGGATCATCCCCGCGGATGCGGGGAGCACAGACTCTCATCCCCAAGGCTGTCGTAACTACCAGGATCATCCCCGCGGATGCGGGGAGCACGCACCGAGACTAGTGGCGCCCGGATTGCGGCCAGGATCATCCCCGCGGATGCGGGGAGCACGACCCCAAAGTAGTACCGGTGACTTACCACGGAGGATCATCCCCGCGGATGCGGGGAGCACCTTGGCTGTGCATCTTTGGTAGGTGCAGCGTCCGGATCATCCCCGCGGATGCGGGGAGCACACGACGCGAATACTGGCAGATCATCCAGCCTGAGGATCATCCCCGCGGATGCGGGGAGCACACGACGCGAATACTGGCAGATCATCCAGCCTGAGGATCATCCCCGCGGATGCGGGGAGCACCCGGAAACGAGCGTTGGTCTTCTGACTATTCCAGGATCATCCCCGCGGATGCGGGGAGCACCCGATTTGACCATCGACGGCAAGCCCAAGAACCGGATCATCCCCGCGGATGCGGGGAGCACTACGGTGTATACGAGGTTGGGTTCAGGTAGGTGGGATCATCCCCGCGGATGCGGGGAGCACCCGTCAAGCCATGACGCTCGCTCCGCCTCCAGGGGATCATCCCCGCGGATGCGGGGAGCACTCATCGTTGCCGTTCGCCAGGGACATGTACGCAGGATCATCCCCGCGGATGCGGGGAGCACTGACCATCGGCCGTGGTCTTGCTTTCAAAGTCGGGATCATCCCCGCGGATGCGGGGAGCACAGAACACAAATTGCTCTGCCGTCTCCACACCTAGGATCATCCCCGCGGATGCGGGGAGCACTGAGCCAGGGAGGGCACGTAGATGGGTGTGCCGGGATCATCCCCGCGGATGCGGGGAGCACTGTACAGCATGAGGCGCGGGTATCCGGTGCTTGGGATCATCCCCGCGGATGCGGGGAGCACCACTTCCGCATCCCCGCAGGCCGAGGCGGATTAGGATCATCCCCGCGGATGCGGGGAGCACTGGTCGCATCCGGACGAAGTCAGACAGACAGGAGGATCATCCCCGCGGATGCGGAGAGCACTTGTTGTCATGCGTGAGATTGTTTTGCAGATTGGGATCATCCCCGCGGATGCGGGGAGCACTTGAAAGAAACGGGCAAATTGCGCAAGGTGCGAGGATCATCCCCGCGGATGCGGGGAGCACAACGCCTCCATCTGGCCCTTGCGCGTACGTTGCGGATCATCCCCGCGGATGCGGGGAGCACTAAAAAGTATCGGTCTAACGACTTGCTGTCTGCGGATCATCCCCGCGGATGCGGGGAGCACGACGTTCTTCGCGAATGCGGAACAAATGGATGAGGATCATCCCCGCGGATGCGGGGAGCACATCCTGTCAGGACATACCATGGCCGTATTCGCGGGATCATCCCCGCGGATGCGGGGAGCACCTGGATGTGAAGTGCAAACTCCTATCCTCATGGGGATCATCCCCGCGGATGCGGGGAGCACTTGACCAAAACCAGGTATTCTCAATCTTTCGGGGGATCATCCCCGCGGATGCGGGGAGCACAATGATCCTCCCACACTACATGCGACCCTGCAAGGATCATCCCCGCGGATGCGGGGAGCACACTGACACGATAACCGCAGCCACGCGGTGCGACGGATCATCCCCGCGGATGCGGGGAGCACTCTGGATTGGAGACGGTGGTAACGTGCCGCATGGGATCATCCCCGCGGATGCGGGGAGCACAAGGTACGTGTTCTGAAAACCCTGGTACGCGCAGGATCATCCCCGCGGATGCGGGGAGCACACATATGATTTGCCATCGAACGTTACGATAAGAGGATCATCCCCGCGGATGCGGGGAGCACACCGCGGTGTTCAACGAATTGGTCGGGTCGCTGGCATCATCCCCGCGGATGCGGGGAGCACACGACTGTGGAATCATCTGACAAGGAACAGCTAGGATCATCCCCGCGGATGCGGGGAGCACCACACCATGTCCGTGAAAAACACGGGGCCTGCCGGATCATCCCCGCGGATGCGGGGAGCACCTAGATGTGCCGGTGCCGAGGAAACGCCCACACGGATCATCCCCGCGGATGCGGGGAGCACGCAATGAAAAGGGGCAAGGTCAGCTTTCAGCAAGGATCATCCCCGCGGATGCGGGGAGCACCACTGGTGCTGGATAATCTGCCTACTACAAATAGGATCATCCCCGCGGATGCGGGGAGCACCTACCGATAGCGGGGCGGTCATGTTGGAGCCTAGGATCATCCCCGCGGATGCGGGGAGCACCGCCGTATGGCGTGAATTATTCCTACCGGAAACGGATCATCCCCGCGGATGCGGGGAGCACCCCGCTTCAACTTCATCTGAAATTAGACGTTCCGGATCATCCCCGCGGATGCGGGGAGCACTGGTGGTATCAGCTTTGGCTGTAGGTGTGACCAGGATCATCCCCGCGGATGCGGGGAGCACCTGCCGGACCAACCGTCACGTGGCGACTGGATAGGATCATCCCCGCGGATGCGGGGAGCACGACGGGATCACAGTGCAGGCGTTGCAACCCGTGGGATCATCCCCGCGGATGCGGGGAGCACGGTCGACGACAAGGATTACCTGCACGTCACCCGGGATCATCCCCGCGGATGCGGGGAGCACTTGGCTGACTGGTTAGGCTCTGGCGGTGCACCAGGATCATCCCCGCGGATGCGGGGAGCACAGTCGGGCGACGCGACATTGTCCAACAGCAGGAGGATCATCCCCGCGGATGCGGGGAGCACGAGGTCACGTCCCCCGCATTCTGGGCCGTGTCAGGATCATCCCCGCGGATGCGGGGAGCACTGATGTCTCCCAGATCCCCGACAACCACCCCGGGGATCATCCCCGCGGATGCGGGGAGCACGGGGGTCATACAGGAAGTGGACATCGACAACCAGGATCATCCCCGCGGATGCGGGGAGCACGCGTTGAAGAAGTCGGCCTCCGCCTCCGGGCTGGGATCATCCCCGCGGATGCGGGGAGCACTGGGGGGTGGTCAACGGGATTTTGGGCAGGGTCGGATCATCCCCGCGGATGTGGGGAGCACGCTCTCACATGCTGAGACAATGCGTCTCACTTGGGATCATCCCTGCGGATGCGGGGAGCACTAAAGGCATTGACCTTGGCGACATCCTCGACAAGGATCATCCCCGCGGATGCGGGGAGCACCGGGCCTTTGACGTGTATTCGTTCCAGACGTGGGGATCATCCCCGCGGATGCGGGGAGCACGGGCTCATCGATTCCCACATACAGCATACCGAAGGATCATCCCCGCGGATGCGGGGAGCACTTGCTGATGATTCGCAAAAGTTCCTTATGGCCGGGATCATCCCCGCGGATGCGGGGAGCACCCGCCGTTCCCTCGCGTTTCATCCTCTCAGCCGGGATCATCCCCGCGGATGCGGGGAGCACTGCTGCCAGGGATTGCCGCCGCAGCAGGACTAAGGATCATCCCCGCGGATGCGGGGAGCACGCTACTACAAGCTGGTCACCGCCTTTGGAGACCGGATCATCCCCGCGGATGCGGGGAGCACACTGACGGGAAACCAGCATACACAGCAGACCAAGGATCATCCCCGCGGATGCGGGGAGCACAAACACGATGCTCAGGGCTCCAATCATGGTCAGGGATCATCCCCGCGGATGCGGGGAGCACGAAGATATGTGATGGTTTAATTTCCTTATGTGAGGATCATCCCCGCGGATGCGGGGAGCACAGGGACGTTGCACAGCATGACCCGTGATTTCGGGGATCATCCCCGCGGATGCGGGGAGCACAGTCATCGTAGATGATATAGCCCAGACACTCGAGGATCATCCCCGCGGATGCGGGGAGCACGGCCTGTGGCGGCCGAGTTACCGTCGACTCACGGGATCATCCCCGCGGATGCGGGGAGCACGGAGTACTCCCCGTATCCGTACATGTCCCGGTAGGATCATCCCCGCGGATGCGGGGAGCACTTTGGGCTATTGTCAGACTGATATGGGGTCTGGGGATCATCCCCGCGGATGCGGGGAGCACGGATCGCCTGATCGTCTCATGCGCAGTCCCCGCGGATCATCCCCGCGGATGCGGGGAGCACTAAGGAATCCAAGCATGAGTATAAGCCGGAGGAGGATCATCCCCGCGGATGCGGGGAGCACCACTATGTGTAAAGGTAGGTAGATATGGTGCTGGGATCATCCCCGCGGATGCGGGGAGCACTTCGGATAGGCGGTGCCCTTGTCTTCCTTGTCGGGATCATCCCCGCGGATGCGGGGAGCACCAGCTTGCCAAAGATAACGCGCTGACCAACTCGGGATCATCCCCGCGGATGCGGGGAGCACATAGTCACCAACTTTACGAATTTCTTCACAACAGGATCATCCCCGCGGATGCGGGGAGCACTGGGTTATCCCCACGGATGGCGTATAGGGGTTGGGATCATCCCCGCGGATGCGGGGAGCACTTTTGGTTTTGGTTTTGGTTTTGTCCGATTCAGGGATCATCCCCGCGGATGCGGGGAGCACAGGGTCTTGCCTGGCTCGCGTCCGTAGGTTGGGGGGATCATCCCCGCGGATGCGGGGAGCACGCCAAACTCGCGGCCAGGCAGATGAACAAGATAGGATCATCCCCGCGGATGCGGGGAGCACGTCAAAATCGGCTTTGACCAGTTCCTTATGGACGGATCATCCCCGCGGATGCGGGGAGCACTACGGATGGTCCGGCGGGGTGGACCTGTCGGAAGGATCATCCCCGCGGATGCGGGGAGCACTCAGGCCCGTACTTTTTAATGTCCGCCTTGCACGGATCATCCCCGCGGATGCGGGGAGCACGCATTGTTCCGTGCCGCGTCGGGATACATGCTGGGATCATCCCCGCGGATGCGGGGAGCACCGGGCAGGTCGCCGGCCAGGAAGCCATGGCCAAGGATCATCGCCGCGGATGCGGGGAGCACCGTTGGCTGATGGCGACGGTCTGCTCCCAGCCGGGATCATCCCCGCGGATGCGGGGAGCACCACTATCTCACGGATGAGCTGAAAGTCGACTCCGGATCATCCCCGCGGATGCGGGGAGCACCCCGTCGTACGCAGTTCGGGGGCTGCGGTCAGGGGATCATCCCCGCGGATGCGGGGAGCACGGCACCATATCATATGAGGACCTGTGCGAGGCAGGATCATCCCCGCGGATGCGGGGAGCACGAGCGTGGCGTTTCCCAACGTTCGCTACATTATGGATCATCCCCGCGGATGCGGGGAGCACAAGCTGCCCGCGCGGGCGCAGAGGACGTACATGGGATCATCCCCGCGGATGCGGGGAGCACTACAAGGAGCAATGGTGCACCGCGACCGAGGGGGGATCATCCCCGCGGATGCGGGGAGCACCAGGTAAAACGCGAAAGGAGCGATATTATGGCAGGATCATCCCCGCGGATGCGGGGAGCACCCTGTCTGGATCACGCCCGGCGTTATCAGATCGGGATCATCCCCGCGGATGCGGGGAGCACGTGTTCAACAGCTTCGGCAAAGACAGATAGCGGGGATCATCCCCGCGGATGCGGGGAGCACTCGTCGTCCCCGACAAACATGTAGTCGCCCTGGGGATCATCCCCGCGGATGCGGGGAGCACGCCTTGGTGACTGGTGGTAGGCGGTCATGAACAGGATCATCCCCGCGGATGCGGGGAGCACATGCCCGATAAGGCAGTGGGAGCCCGCATGTGGGGATCATCCCCGCGGATGCGGGGAGCACTTTGAAGCTGGGTAGGCTGACTCGTTTGGCCGGGGATCATCCCCGCGGATGCGGGGAGCACACTTAAAGATCCTTGCAATCCCAACAATATGATAGACAAGATCTCTGAT
>NZ_JBVPQK010000127.1:0-7088 GCF_058197115.1 Bifidobacterium sp. POST2/T3 (B1) | reverse complement strand
AAACCTCCTCCAATGTACATGTGCGGAAGCTAGTAGCGGGGGATACCCGTTGGCGATGCGCCAGAATATGGAAAGCCATAGGGTTGGGAAATGGTTGCGGAGAGCAAGGCCAAGTACTTCCTTATGCCTGAACCTTTAGGGTGCCCCGGATGCGATTCGAACGTTTCTGTTTTGCTAGTCAACGTTGGTTTTTCCTTCACCTCAAGCAGTCCATTGCGTTACAGCTTTATTATTAGGAATTCTATCCGTAGTCGAGATATTTGATATATCCGTCCAGGTTATTTGCTTTCATTTGATAAGAGTTTATTCAGAGGAGAGAAACCACGGAATGTGCGCGTTCTCAGCGTTTTCTCGGTAGGTGCACTTTTAGGTATACCCACCAAATAATTGACTCTTTTGCTATCTCGCGGTTCTCTCTTTCATGTCTTGTTCCGTAGAAGTGACGAGCATGAAAGGTGAGTTATGACCCGTACTCGCAGTACGTGGGGGAGTGTTTTTCCAAAGAAGGACAGGAACGGGCGAGTCACCGCCTGGCTTGCCAGGTATCCTAATCCACTTGATCACAGCAGGAAGGTCAGTAGGCAGTTCGGGCCGGAATACAGTACTGAAGCACATGCCTGGCTAGAACAAGAGCATTACCTGGTCATACTGCACAAGAAGGGAATACGAGCCTGGCAGCACCCATCAGAAAGAAACTCCAGGCAAACGAAGGGCGGGCAGGTGCTGTTCGAGGATTATCTGCAGGAGTGGTTGCGCCATCGGAAAAGGAACGGTAATTCCGATCTGCGTGGTTCAACGAAGAGGAGTCTGAAAGCGGACATATCCCACTTCCTGCCGTACTTCAAGGGCAGACCGATTGCGGGGATTACGACCGCTGACGTGCGGGCTTGGTATGAGTCCGACCACCCCGAGGGCCCTTGGGCGTTCTACGGGGCGTGCCAGGTGTTGCACTCAGTCCTGGAAGAGGCATCCAACTCTACCTACGGTCCAGCTCTGCTGGACAGCAACCCGTTCGTCCTGCCGATTAGGGAGCCTGCACCTTCCAAGCGACGTGAGCAGGAGCCGGTCACCCGGGAACAGGCCGGCAGGCTAGCCCGGGCCATGCCCGCGCGCACCAGGCTGAGCATCTGGTTGGGTCTCCTGGTGGGCGGACTAAGGATAGGGGAGGTGTGCGCTCTGCAGATCCGGGACATCGACCTGGACCACAGGCTTCTGCACGTGCGGCATTCGGTCTGCAGAGGGCGGACGACGTTGGCCCCTGCAGGCTCGGCCCGACGAAGACCCTCTCCAGTATGCGGACCGTACCTATCCCCGCTGGGCTCCTTCAGGCCATCCGCGACCACATCGACCGATACTGCGTCGACGAGCCGGAGGCCATGCTCTTTCCTGCCATCAAATCACCCGGTGGAATCATGTCGCCGACCACGCTTAGCCAGCAGTTCCGGAAGGCTCGTGTGAAGGCGGGCAGGCCGGACATCACCTTCCACTCGCTGCGCGCTACACATGCGACCATGCTCATGATTGAGGGCGGCACCCTGAGGGAGACCATGGACGAGCTCGGCCACATGTCGGAGAAAATTGCCGTCAGGCATTACCAGCGCATCGTGCCCAAACACCGGATCCAAGTCGTCGAGAACCTCTCATACGCCTACCTGCCCGTATCAGCCACATCCCTGGCCAGCCAGATAGAACAACTCAAGGAACAACGGGATAGACTGGACAGCAAAATACTGGAGCTTGAACAGATTCAAATAAGGCAGCGTGAGGAGGCAATCGAAACGCGGGGTCGTCTGCCCCGCGCCCTGGCGACCTAAATCAGGTCGATCATTTGCAGCCGCACGTCTTCAGGGGCAAACCAACGTGACCCAGAGACGTCTTTCCATGAACTGGTTCAGACTCGAAAGTGCGAGACAGGTATTTTCGAGCAATGCTTGTTTATTCGTCCGCCATCTTGTGGAGGACCTTGCCCAGGCACTCATTGCTGGATTCGATCTCGACCTGGTCGTTGCTGCCCGGCGCGTGAAGAGGTTTTGGGGAGATAGCCGATGTGTATTCCCAATTGTCGAGTAGGGCCTTCTCGTATGATCCCTTAGGAGTTCCGAGGGTGCCTGGGTTCGACCATCGCCAGGTTCCTATGGCCTTGTAGACGAAGGTGTCGATCACGATGCCATGCAGCGGATAGCTCTTGAAGTAAGTGTTATGCACGTAGCGCATATGTCTGCACGTGTCCACCAGCAGGTGGTTGGAATCGGCGTCCTTCTTTCTCATAGCTTCCTGTTCGACCTTCGGGTTGGTCGGCAGCCAGTTGCCTCCCATGTTCGAGTCCGGATAGATGTAGGTTGTTGGGCCGTACAGTGCTGGACGCTCGAAAGCAGGCAGAATCTCGAACCGCATACCATCGCTGAAGTTAATCTTGACCACCTGCCCGTCCGCTCTGATGTCGCTACGCGGGTATGGCGATTTGACGGCGTCTTTGACTGATTGCAGCAGGCGTGACTGTCCGTTGTTCCCGTACTGGTCATACCGTTCGTACTCGTCCTCTGGCAAGATCACCATGATGTCCAGGTCGCTGGTGTCGATGGCGGTCCCTCTTCCGTAGGAGCCGACGTAGAGACTGTGCGTCGTATCGCTGCTGCTGTCGTAGAACTCGGTGTTCACCGCCTTCGTGACGACCTTGTATCGGTCGGAAATCACACTCCTAGTGTTCTTGTCGATGCTGTGGTTATTCATGGTGACCAGTGAGCTCATCCTGGTTTCCTTTCCTTAGTAATGGGGGCAAGCCGTTGTCTATTTCTTTATTCGTGATGTTGTCGTCGTTTTCCACCTTTAAGGCGCGGCTAGCTCGCCGGACCGCTCTGTCGGTGGTCTGTGGTGCCTGGGCGTTAATGTTGTTGACGGACTCATTGAGCTGGGAAAACTCCTCTTCGAGCCGCTCAACGGGAACTGTCCGGAAACGGATTTTCATAAGCAGGTTTTGAAGCTGATCCTTCACCGCCAGATAATCGACGGCCGCCTTTCTGTGTGTTTTGATACGGTCCGGCAGGTCCAGCTCCTTGGAAAGCCAGATTATGGCTGTCGATACGAAGGACGCCAGTGTCGAAATCAGCTTCAGCCAAAACCGGTCCACGAATATGATCGAGAAAAGACCGACTGATGTCGCCGCGGAGAGTGCGACGTTGGTCAGGGTCATCGCCATTGAATAGTGGGCTTGGATGTCGGCCTGCTTTTCTTGGATCTTATGGGACCACATGACACGGCCGAAGACGTTGCGTACGCAATCCTCCAGAACGTCGTATTTGGCTTCTCCATCCATCCTGAGCATCCCTTTCCGCGACGGCATCGTCGCAATACGACATAATACAACCTGTCCTCTTTCTCTCACTTGAACTGCCGAATGCAAAATCGCAGTGGTGGTATCGAAAGGGCTCAGGAGCACACCATGGACTGGACTGCCGTGGCATCTTCCCAAACGGCCACAGCCGCCGCCGGGCTCGGGGCATGACCGTCCGAACCCTCCCACCCTTGCTGGGAGGGAATCAGCAGCGGCATCCCCTTTTCATCAGCGCCGACACCGACCGTTGTTGTCGCTGTGGACAGCCGTTGAATCACTGATGATTCCGGTCCCGTCACTTTCGGAGTAGTGCTCATGCCGCTCGGGCGTATCCGCCAAGGTCGGCATCAGGTGCGCATCCCGATCCTCCTCGGCCGCCTCCACCCAAGTGGGATGGTTGTTGTACAAGCAGATGCCCGACATGTGGATGCCGATGCCGCACAGGAGATCGGCGTTGATGGCGTTCGCCACATAACCGTTGGTGGCCGAAAGGTCGTCGCCCTGCGCCCAGGACACGAAAGCCGTCACCTCGAAAGGCCCGGCCACGAAATCCGGAGGAAGCTGATAACCCATCGACTCCATGAACACCGGGATGTCCTGCTTGTAGACGCTCAATGCGTCCTTCGGATCTTATGAGGTGTCATTCCAGCAAGTCTTAAGTCTTGTTCAGCTTCTCGAACAGCGGGATGACCTCCGGGCTGTCATCACTCGTGACGAGCTGTGCCAGACGGCCCGAATCATCCCGGAACATGTCGGGTTCCAGGAAATAGCAGATGATCGAATCCCTCAGCCGGTTATCCAGACTCATCATGCCCAGATCGGCCGCGTCGATGCCGGCCTGCGCGATCTGCATCTGCTCCGGCGGTGTCGGTGAGCACCCAGATGTCCGGACCACTTTGCGCGTCGACGTTGCGCATGTTGGCGGGCGCCACCACGAAGGGGGTACCAGCCCCGCTGGTCGTCTGCGCCCATTCGGTGGCGTCCCTGGACGGATCCAGGTCCTTCACCTCCACCTTCAGGCCCCTTTTGCACAGAGACAGGCCAGTCATGATAGTGGAGGTGGTCTTGGCCACCCCGCCCTTGTTATTGGCGAATGTGATCGTCGGCATGAGATATTCCCTTTCTTCCTTATTGAAGTCTGTCTCAGTCCTCGAAGAGCCCGGTTTGCGACAAGCTGCTCAGGCCGTCCCAGCCTGTCTCGCGGCGTCTGTGGAGTGCCCTCTTGCGGCTGGCCATCTTCCTGCTGGTCTCGATCGCGTCGGGATGAGCCTGGAGCCATTGCATGAAGTCGACATGAGGGTGCGCCGCTCCTCGTCCGCGAGCGGCTACCTGCCTTGTCCGGCCGTGGCCCCGATGCCCGGGCTTTGGGCGAGATGCGCGACGTAGCATCGTTCCGTGTCGTTCAGACCTCCCATGATGCCTACGTTCTTCATGCGCTGCACGACAGTCAGGGTCAGACACTTGTCCTTCATGGGGCACACCCCGCACAGGGCGCGTGCGGCGGCGTCTGGCCGCCTGTCCCTCAACGCCGACCTTGTGTCGTCGCTGCCCCACATGTAGTCCACAGGCGGGGATTGGACCATCGAGCAGGGCGCCGCCGTCGGTCGGCTCCACTCGCCCGTCTGCCTGGCTGCTTCACTGTCGGTCATCGGTCCTGCCTCCTTTCGATGCCATGGGTCTCCTGGTTGCGGGGATTCTGGTCTTACACCGGTCAGGAGCACGGATCCATGAGCCGGCCCGAGATGGAGTTGAACGCTGCGAAATGGTCACGGATGCGCTCTATCCCCTGATTCCCGTACACCTGGCATTTCCTCCCGTCGGCCACGCTCGTGACCATGTGGGGGCCATCGGTGGAGCCGGACCGTACTCGTTTGAGCACAGATGTCCCTTTCGGGTCGCCCTACATCTGCCGTGGGATGGCCGGCCAGTTCTTCTCTAGTGAGCGTGCCCCGGTCAGCACGGTCCGCCAGAACCTATCCTGTCGAGAACGGAACCCGTCGCTGGCGGGAGGAGGGGGGGTCGTGCACCATTTGACGATCGCGAGCACCGAGTCGACCCCGTGCTCCCAGACCAGCCGCGTCGCGGCTTCCGTGTCGCTGGGTCTAGGATTCATCTGGAGTCCCAGGGACATGCGCAGGCCTTCTGTCACACGGGTGGCGTCTCGTTCCACGTCCGGTTCCGAATCCTTTCGGGGGGGGGGACTTCCTCGTCAGGAAGAGGGGGGGGGGATGGTTTAAGTATTACTGGTTTTTCTGTCACCGGTGACAGGTCTAACCTTCAAGAGGCACTCTTGTGTCTCCTCGACCTGCTCAGCCGGCACACCCATATTCGGGTTCCAGACCACCGGACGGAACTGCGGCGGGATGACCTTGCCGTGCGCGTTCCTCATACCATGGACTGATCGCCTCTGGAGATGATGCTCCGGCCCTCCAGCCACGCCAGCTGCCGGCGCACCGTCGAATCGGAGATATGCAGCTCCATCCACCAGGGTTCTCCCGCTCGGCCGTGTATTACGCCCGTAGACGCACGCCCTGTCCGTGGTATTTCTGCCGACCGGAGCCTTCCTCAACGCTCAGGAAGTAGCCTGCCGGCTCATCTGCCATTCTCTCCGGCCGCCAACTGGCCGTCCGTGAGGCTGTGTTGAAGACACCGGCGTATGTCGGCAACGTTATACAGGGCAAGCCTCAACTCTAGGGAAAGGTCGAAACCCATGCTCCCGTCCGACGGGGCCGAGGCCAGATGCGACAATTCGGTCCTGGTCAGATCACGGCAGTAGTCAAGGATTTACCCTGGAGTTGAACGGGAGGGTGAACGACCCTGGAACGGATACGCGAGGATGTCCCCCCCCCCCTGTATCCGAAAGGTGTGTACCATGAGTATCTCGCGCTGAGAAAAGCGTGGAATTGCTAGAAGCGGGCATGTGAAATGCTCCTAATGTCAGGGTGTACCCTGGGTCTTGGCAGATTGGCCGAATGCACCAGTGGTAATTTTATTAACGGCTTCCTGTCTATTAAAGACGGGAAGCTGTTGATTATACCGATTGAAGGGTGTCTGATGTATCTCGGAAGCCGAGGACAAAATCCGCAGAGAGACCGAACACTCGTTCAAGGTGCGAAAATCCTTTGGTTGGCAGCTCACAGTTCCATTCACCTTTTTACTGACTGAGGAAGAAGAAAGATTCAGAATTCGGCCTAGCGCCCGGATGGGAATATGCTAATCGGCTAGCCAGCATGTCATGACAGACGATGTTTCGTTCATTTGTAGAATTTTATTCTACAAAACAGCGCTTAATTTTATGAAGCAAAAAATAGGCTCTACAATTGTTCAATAAAAATGAGATTGTCGAAAGAAATGATACGAGTGCTGTATAGAAGTCAACGCGAGAGATATTTGACGCAAAGCAGGTTGAAAATATCATTTCATTTAACGTTAAAATCTTGCTCATTGCCAGAGGAGAGACCCAAACAGGCCTTGCGAGTTATTTCGGATTGCAACGCTCAACGATTTCAGTGAAACTGAAAGGAAAGTCGGAATATTCTGTCCCTGATCTTGTCAATACGGCCAACTACCTCGGAACCACTCCAGCAGCTCTTTTAGATGACTCGATGATGAAGACAATGAGCAAAATGGGTACACTTCAAAGTTCGCAGAACAAAGGTGGAATCATGGAACCGCGATATTTCCTTATGCCTGAACCTTTAGGGTGCCCCGGATGCGATTCGAACGCACGACACCTTCTTTAGGAGAGAAGTGCTCT
>NZ_JBVPQK010000126.1:0-7122 GCF_058197115.1 Bifidobacterium sp. POST2/T3 (B1) | reverse complement strand
TTCGACTACTACCTGAAGCCCATGAACTGCCCCATGCACAACCTGATCTTCAAGTCCCGGCAGCGCTCCTACAAGGAGCTGCCCCTGCGGCTGTTCGAGTTCGGCACCGTCTACCGCTACGAGAAGTCCGGCGAGGTACACGGCCTGACCCGCGTGCGCGGCCTGACCCAGGACGACTCCCACATCTACTGCACCCGTGACCAGATGAGGGGGGAGCTGACCAACCTGCTCCAGTTCGTGCTCAAGGTGCTCAAGGACTTCGGCCTCAACGACTTCTACCTGGAGTTGTCGACCAAGGATCCCAACAAGTTCGTCGGCTCCGACGAGGTCTGGGAGGAAGCTACCAACACCCTGGCCGAGGTGGCCAAGGACTCCGGGCTGGAACTGGTTGACGACCCCGAAGGCGCCGCCTTCTACGGGCCCAAGATTTCCGTCCAGGCACGCGATGCCATTGGGCGCACCTGGCAGGTCTCCACCATCCAACTGGACTTCAACCTGCCCGAGCGCTTCCAGCTGGAATACATCGCCGCCGACGGTTCCCACCAGCGGCCGGTCATGATTCATCGGGCCCTCTTCGGTTCCATCGAGCGCTTCTTCGCCATCTTGCTTGAGCACTACGCCGGCGCCTTCCCGGCCTGGCTTGCACCGGTCCAGGTGCAGGCTGTGCCCGTGGCCGACGAGTTCGCTCCCCACCTGGAGCACTTGCTGGACCAGCTGCGCGACGACATGGTCCGCTGCGAGATCGACCGCTCTGACGATCGCTTCGGCAAGAAGATCCGCAACGCAGCCAAGTCCAAGGCCCCCTTCATCCTGATTGCCGGCGAGGAGGATGTCTCCAAGAACGCGGTCTCCTTCCGCTTCCGCGACGGCAGCCAGCTCAACGGGGTGCCCGTGGAGCAGGCCCGCGCCTGGATCAACGAGGCCATCAAGGTCCGCGCCCAGATCAACTCGGCAGACGACTTCCGAGCGAACACCTCCTGCAGTCAGGACTGACCAATGTTCGAGCATCTACGGCGCCCCTGGAAGCGCATCATCGCCCCCATCGCCCGCGGTCTGGTTCGTCTGGGCGTGAGCGCCAACGGTGTCACGATCATCGGAGCCGTAGGCACCACCCTGGTCGCCATCGTGACCGGGTTCACCGGCTGGCTCCTGCCCGGTGCCATCGTCCTGGCCATCCTGGTGGCCTTCGACTCCCTGGATGGTTCCGTGGCCGCGCTAACCGGCGGAGGCACCCAATTCGGAGGCTTCCTGGACTCCACCCTTGACCGGATAGCCGACTGGGCCGTCCTGACCGGGGTCATCATCTACCTGCGCCGCCACGAACTGGCCTGGGTGGCAGATGGCAGCCACCAGGGTCCCGACATCTGGGCCCAGGTGGGCATGGCTGCAGCGCTCTTCGCCATCATGACCTCCTTCGTCACCTCCTACGCACGGGCCCGGGCCGAGGCCGAGGGGTTCGAGGCCAAGAACGGCATCGCCACCAGATCGGACCGGCTGGTCATCATCCTGGTGGGCATGGCCCTGACCGGGGCCGGGCTGCCCCTGGCCGTGCTCAGCTGCTTCCTGGTCCTGCTGGCCCTGCTGGGCATCGTCACCGTTTGGCAGCGGATCAGCCACGTCGCCAAGGACATGAGCCGCAATCCGCAGCCCGCCAACCCCAACCACGAGTGAGCCTATGCCGGACCGACTGCTCATCTTTCTAGCGCAGCACGCGCGCCTGGTGCCCGAGCGGCTGCTACGCGGCCTCTTCCTGGCGGCAGCCGACCTCTGCTGGCTCTTGCGGATAGGCGGCGTCAGACAGTTGGAGCGCAACCTGGCTCATGTCATGCCAGAGGCCGACCGTCGTAGTCTGAGGCGCACCTCGCGCCAGGGCATGCGCTCCTACTTTGTCTACTTCGTTGAGGCACTGACCGTAGGGGCACGCACCAAAGAGCAGCTGCTGGCACGCATACACGGTGGCGGCAACGCCTACCCGGATCCGGCCAAGACCGATATCAGCCTGCGCTCCCTGCCCATCGGCATGGGCCACCAGGGCAACTGGGACTACGCAGGCTTCTGGGCCTGTTCCACGGTCGGCCAGGTCACCACGGTGGCCGAGCGACTGCGGGACCAGGGGATGCTCAAAACCTTTGCGGACATCCGTGGCCGCCTAGGCATGAACATCCTGCTGACCGGTGAGCCGGACATCACCGGCCGTCTGACAACCCTGCTGCGGAAGCCTGACCAGGTAGTGCCCCTACTGGCCGACCGGGATCTAAGCCGCCGAGGCGTCTTCGTCAAGGCCTTCAACTCCTGGATTCGCGTGGCCGCAGGTCCTGCCGTCATAGCCCTGGATGCCCGTCTGCCCCTCTATACCGTGAATATGCACAGGGAAAAGCTGACGGGGAAGCGCCGGCGGCAGGCCAAGACCCCCTACGGCTATGTCTGCCAGGTGGACGGGCCCATCGCCATCGAGACCTACCTGGACATGCCCCGGGAGCAGGCTATCAACGATCTGACCCAGGCCTGGGTGGACCAGTGGGCCCAGGGTATTCGCGAGCATCCCGAGGACTGGCACATGCTCCAGCCGATTTTCCTTGAGGATCTGGATCTTTCCCGGATGCACGACCTGCCGGACTTCATCCTGGCCCAGGCATCCAAAAACAAGAGAGGTGACGGGCATGAAGGCACCCGAGCAAAGGCCTGAGCAGGAGCAAGAACGGGCCGCCATCAAGGCGCCTCTGCGAGTGGGGATCATCTCGCCCTACTCCTTCGAGACCCCGGGTGGCGTCCAACTGCACATCCGCGACTTCGCAAGGCATCTTATGGACCGTGGCCACCAGGTGCAGGTTCTGGCCCCGGGCCGACGCACCCAGGACATGCCCCTCTGGGTGCAGACCACCGGCTCCTCCTTCTCCATCCCCTACAACGGATCCGTGGCCAACCTGAGCTACTTCGGCGTGGCCGGTCACAAGACCCGGCAGTGGGTTAGGCAGGGCCACTTCGACATTCTGCACCTGCACGAGCCCGAGGTGCCATCCCTGAGCCACAAGCCCTTGAGGCCCGGATTCATTCCCTGCCCCTATGTGGCCACCTTCCATGCGGCCTTCGATTCGACCCCGCTCGCCCTGAGACTGACCAGACGCTACCTGCGCCGATACCTGGCCAATATCAGCCAGGCCATCTTCGTCAGCCCCTCGGCCATGCAGAACGCCCGGAATCTGCTCGAGCCGGGCATACCCAGTCAGATCATCCCCAACGGTATCGAGACCAGTGCCCTGCGCAATGCCCGTCCACGCCCGGAATGGCAGGGGAGCGAGCGTGAACCCACCATCGGATTCCTGGGACGGATGAAGGAGGAGCGCAAGGGGTTCAAAATCTTGGCCCAGGCCGCACCTGCCATTCTGCAGCGCGTGCCCGGAGCCCGCTTCCTGTGTGCAGGGGACGGCCAAGCAGAGGCACGGAAAATACTTGAGGACGCCGATCCCGGACTGGCCCAGCACTTCACCTTCCTGGGTCGGATCAGCGACGAGGACAAGGCCTCCTTCTACCACAGCCTGGGCCTGTATGTAGCCCCGCAGACCGGGGGAGAGAGCTTTGGCATCGTGCTGGTTGAGGCCATGGCGGCAGGATGCCCGGTTGTGGCCTCGGACCTACCAGCCTTCGAGGACGTCTCCCAGAAGGGCCGCAGCGCGCGTCTGTTCGTCACCGGAAACCCACAGGACTGCGCCAGGTCGGTCCTTGAACTGCTGGACGACCGACCTGCCCGCCTGAACCTGGCCTCGTGCGGGATGCGGCGGGCCAGCGACTACGACTGGGAGCGGGTCACCGACCAGGTCCTGGATGTCTACGCCCAGGCCCTGGCGGCCCGGCCCGATCATCGCCGTGGCCTGCTGGGCAGGCTAGTGGGTCGGAAGGCTGGTTCTCCTTACGATGAAGCCCCCACGGAAGTGCCTGAAATCCCGTAAAATTGTCGAAGAGCGGAACTAGAATTCCATTCGTTTACGCATTCGTATCGTCAGGAGACATATGTCAGGGCATTCGAAGTGGGCGACCACCAAGCACAAGAAAGCAGCCATCGACGCTAAGCGTGGCAAGCTCTTCGCCAAGCTGATCAAGAACATCGAGATCGCTGCCCGCACCGGCGGCGGTGACCCCGACGGCAACCCCACCCTCTACGACGCCATCGTCAAGGCCAAGAAGTCCTCCGTGCCCGCAGACAACATCACCAGGGCTGTCAAGCGCGGCTCGGGCGAGGAGGCTGGAGCAGCCAACTACGAGACCATCGTCTACGAGGGCTACGCTCCTGCCGGCGTGGGCATCATCATCGAGTGTCTGACCGACAACCGCAACCGCGCGGCCGCTGAGGTCCGTTCCACCCTGACCAAGGGAGGCGGCTCCCTGGCGCAGAACGGATCGGTCAGCTTCAATTTCGAGCGCAAGGGTCAGATCATTGTCCCCTCGGAGGGCCTGGACTACGATACGGTCTTCGAGAAGGCCGCCGAGGCCGGTGCCGAGGACGTGCAGGACAACGGCGAGAGCTACACCGTGCTGACTGCCCCCGGCGACATGGTCACCGTCCGTAAGGCCCTGCAGGATGCCGGCATGGACTACGACTCCGCCGACTTGGTCCTCAACCCCAAGAGCGAGGTCACCCTGGACTTGGACTCCGCCCGCAAGGTCTCAAAGCTGATCGACAACCTGGACGATCTGGACGACGTGCAGGAGATCTACAGCAACTGGACTGCGCCCGACGAGGTCATGGCTCAGTTGGACGACGAGTGACCTTATGATCGTTCTCGGCGTCGACCCGGGGCTCACCCGATGCGGCGTTGGCGTTATTGAAGCCGGTGCATCGCGCCGGCTTTCCTTTGTTCATGTGGACGTCGTGCGCTCAGACCCCGAACAGAGTCAGGACCTGCGCCTGCTGGCCATCTACGAGGGGCTGACGGCCGCCCTGGACCGTTTCAGCCCCGACGTGGTATCCATCGAGCGGGTCTTCGCCCAGTCCAATCACAACACCGTGCTGGGCACCGCCCAGGCGGCAGGGCTGGCCATGCTGGGGGCGGCGCAGCGGGGGATTCCCGTAGCCCTGCACACCCCTACCGAGGCCAAGATGGCCGTGACCGGCAACGGGCAGGCCGACAAGATCCAGGTGCAGCGGATGGTGGCCCGCATCTTGGGGCTCAACCAGCTGCCCAAGCCCGCCGATGCTGCCGACGCTCTGGCCCAGGCCATCTGCCACGCCCTAAGGCCCGCCGGCGCCATCCAGGGCGGGGAGCGCGAGGAGCATCTGACCCAGGCCCAACGGCAGTGGGCACAGGCCTCCGCCAAGTACGGCAGGCATCGGGGAGTCCAGCGAGACATGTAAGCTGATTCGAACAGACGTTCGATTTCATCGAGGGGTGATCAAGTGCTGGCAATGCTGACCGGGCGGGTGGCCGCCATCGAAACGGGCTCCGCCGTCATCGATGTTTCGGGGGTGGGGTTCGAGGTGCGCATGCCCCAGTCGGACCTGGCCTCCATGCGGGCCGAATCCACGGTCACTGTCTACACGGCCCTCTCCCTGACCCAGGATGCACTGACCCTCTACGGATTCCTCAGCCGCACGTCGAAATCCCTCTTCGCCCAGCTGCAGAAGGTCAGCGGCATCGGACCGCGCGTGGCCCTGTCCATACTCGCCACCCTGAACTCGGACCAGCTGGCCCAGGCCGTGGCCGACGGCGACGCTGCGGCCCTGTCCCGGGCGCCCGGCCTGGGCAAGAAGGGCGCTCAGAAGATCATCCTCGAGCTCTCCGGCAAGCTGGATCTGGATGCCGGCACGGGCAGACAGGGACCCGCCCAGACCGACGACGGCGCCCACCAGGTGGTCGAGGGACTGATCTCCCTGGGCTGGCTGCAGCGTGATGCCGAGCAGGCCGTGGAGCAGACCTGCAGCGAGGGCGGCTACACCCTGCCCCTGCAGCCGGCCGACATTCCCAAGGTGCTCAAGCAGGCCCTGACCCGGCTGGACAGGGGGCGCTGACCCATGGCTGACAAGCAGATGTCCACCGGGTACATCGACTCCCAGAATGGCGATGCCCAGGAGGAATCCCTGCGGATGGTCTCGGCCAAGCCCATCGAAGGCGAGCCGGTCAGCGACGAGGAGCTGCGTCCGGAAACCCTGGACGGATTCATCGGACAGCCCCGGCTCAAGGCCCAGCTGGGCCTCTTCCTGAAGGCCGCCAAAAAGCGGGACGTGGCCCCCGATCACATCCTTCTGGCGGGCCCTCCAGGCCTGGGCAAGACCACCCTGGCCATGATCGTCGCCCACGAGCTGGAGGTGCCCATCCGCGTCACCTCGGGGCCGGCCGTCCAGCATGCCGGCGACCTGGCCTCCATCCTGAGCTCCCTGGAGGCCGGAGAGGTGCTCTTCATCGACGAGATCCACCGCCTGCCCAGGGCCGCCGAAGAGCTGCTCTACATCGCCATGGAGGACTTCCGCGTGGATGTCATGGTGGGCAAGGGTCCCGGAGCATCCTCCATTCCGCTGACCCTGCCCAGGTTCACGGTCATCGGCGCCACCACCCGTGAGGGCATGCTGCCCTCGCCCCTTCGGGCCCGCTTCGGCTTCACCGCCCACCTGGACTTCTACCCGGAGGATGAGCTGGAGAAGCTAGTCGAGCGGTCGGCCAAGGTCCTGGGCATCGTCCTGCAGGATGACGCAGCTCACCAGCTGGCCCTGCGCTCCCGTGGCACGCCCAGGATCGCCAACCGCCTGTTGCGTCGTGTGCGCGACTGGGCCATAGTCCACGATCTTGACCAGGTCGGCCCTGATGACGTCAAGCAGGCCCTGTCCCTCTACCAGATCGACTCCGAGGGGCTGGACCGTCTGGATCTGGCCGTCCTCAAGGCCATCGTCGACAGTTTCGACGGCGGACCCGTGGGCCTGAACAACCTGGCCGCCATGGTTGGCGAGGAGGCCGAGACGGTCGAGACGGTCTGTGAGCCTTATCTGGTGCGCGAGGGCTTCCTGGTACGCACCCCGAAGGGGCGTGTGGCCACCACCAAGGCCTGGGAGCACCTGGGTCGCAAACCGCCCGAGGATGTCATGAAGCTGTTCTAGACTGGGGTCTTCGCAGCAATGCATATCGCCGTTTGATA
>NZ_JBVPQK010000125.1:0-7122 GCF_058197115.1 Bifidobacterium sp. POST2/T3 (B1) | reverse complement strand
TTCGACTACTACCTGAAGCCCATGAACTGCCCCATGCACAACCTGATCTTCAAGTCCCGGCAGCGCTCCTACAAGGAACTGCCCCTGCGGCTGTTCGAGTTCGGCACCGTCTACCGCTACGAGAAGTCCGGCGAGGTCCACGGCCTGACCCGCGTGCGCGGCCTGACCCAGGACGACTCCCACATCTACTGCACCCGTGACCAGATGAAGGGGGAGCTGACCAACCTGCTCCAGTTTGTGCTCAAGGTGCTCAAGGACTTCGGCCTCAACGACTTCTACCTGGAGTTGTCGACCAAGGATCCCAACAAGTTCGTCGGTTCTGACGAGGTCTGGGAGGAGGCTACCAACACCTTGGCCGAGGTGGCCAAGGACTCCGGGCTAGAACTGGTTGACGACCCCGAAGGCGCCGCCTTCTACGGGCCCAAGATCTCCGTACAGGCGCGCGACGCCATCGGGCGCACCTGGCAGGTCTCCACGATTCAGCTTGACTTCAACCTGCCTGAGCGCTTCCAGCTGGAGTACATCGCCGCCGACGGCTCCCACCAGCGACCGGTCATGATCCACCGGGCTCTCTTCGGTTCCATCGAGCGCTTCTTCGCCATCCTGCTGGAGCACTACGCCGGCGCCTTCCCGGCCTGGCTTGCACCGGTCCAGGTGCAGGCTGTGCCCGTGGCTGACGAGTTCGCCCCCCACTTGGAGCACCTGCTGGACGAGCTGCGCGATGACATGGTCCGCTGCGAGATCGACCGCTCCGACGATCGCTTTGGCAAGAAGATCCGCAACGCAGCCAAGTCCAAGGCACCCTTCATCCTGATTGCCGGCGAGGAAGATGTTTCCAAGGACGCGGTCTCCTTCCGCTTCCGCGACGGCAGCCAGCTCAACGGAGTGCCTGTGGAGCAGGCCCGCGCCTGGATCAACGAGGCCATCAAGGTCCGCGCGCAGATCAACTCGTCAGACGACTTCCGAGCGAATACCTCCTGCAGTCAGGACTGACCAATGTTCGAGCATCTACGGCGCCCCTGGAAGCGCATCATCGCCCCTATCGCCCGCGGCCTGGTTCATCTGGGCGTGAGCGCCAACGGTGTCACGATCATCGGAGCCGTAGGCACCACTCTGGTCGCCATCGTGATCGGGTTCACCGGCTGGCTCCTGCCCGGGGCCATCGTCCTGGCCATCCTGGTGGCCTTCGACTCTCTGGATGGTTCCGTGGCCTTGCTGACCGGCGGAGGCACCCAGTTCGGGGGCTTCCTGGACTCCACCCTTGACCGGATAGCCGACTGGGCCGTCCTGACCGGGGTCATCATCTACCTGCGTCGCCACGAACTGGCCTGGGTGGCGGATGGCAGCCACCAGGATCCCGACATCTGGGCCCAGGTCGGCATGGCTGCAGCGCTCTTCGCTATCATGACCTCCTTCGTCACCTCCTACGCCCGGGCCCGGGCCGAGGCAGAGGGCTTCGAGGCCAAGAACGGCATCGCCACCAGGTCGGATCGGCTGGTCATCATCCTGGTGGGCATGGCACTGACGGGAGCCGGGCTGCCCCTGGCTGTGCTCAGCTGCTTCCTGGTACTGCTGGCCCTGCTGGGCATCGTCACCGTCTGGCAGCGAATCAGCCACGTCGCCAGGGACATGAGCCGCAACCCACAGCCTGCCAACCCCAACCACGAGTGAGCCCATGCCGGACCGACTGCTCATCTTTCTGGCGCAGCATGCGCGTCTGGTGCCCGAGAGGTTGTTGCGCGGCCTCTTCCTGGCGGCGGCCGACCTCTGCTGGCTCTTCCGGATAGGCGGCGTCAGACAACTGGAACGCAACCTGGCCCATGTCATGCCGGAGGCCGATCATCGCGTCCTAAGGCTGACATCGCGCCAGGGCATGCGCTCCTACTTCGTCTACTTTGTCGAGGCCCTGACCGTGGGGGCTCGCACCCAGGAGCAGCTGCTGGCACGCATACACGGTGGCGGCAGCGCCTACCCGGATCCGGCCAAGAGCGACATCGGCCTGCGCTCTCTGCCAATCGGCATGGGCCACCAGGGCAACTGGGACTACGCAGGCTTCTGGGCCTGTTCCACGGTTGGACAGGTAACCACGGTGGCCGAACGGCTGCGGGACCAAGGCATGCTCAACACCTTTGCGGACATCCGTCGCCGCCTGGGCATGAACATCCTGCTGACCGGCGAGCCGAACATTACCGGCCGTCTGACAACCCTGCTGCGGGAGCCTGATCAAGTCGTGCCCCTGCTGGCCGACCGCGATCTGAGCCGCCGAGGCGTCTTCGTCAGAGCCTTTAACTCCTGGATCCGCGTGGCCGCTGGCCCTGCCGTCCTAGCCTTGGATGCCCGCCTGCCCCTGTATACCGTGAACATGCACAGGGAAAAGCTGACGGGGGAGCGTCGCCGACAGGCCAAGGCCCCCTACGGCTATGTCTGCCAGGTGGACGGGCCCATCGCCATCGAATCCTACCTGGACATGCCCCGGGAGCAGGCCATCAACGATCTGACCCAGGCCTGGGTGGACCAGTGGGCCCAGGGTATTCGCGAGCATCCCGAGGACTGGCACATGCTCCAGCCGATTTTTCTTGAGGATCTGGATCTTTCTCGGATGCACGACCTTCCGGACTTCATCCTGGCCCAGGCATCCAAGAACAAGGGAGGTAACAGGCATGAAGGCACCCGAGCAAAGGCCTGAGCAGGAGGCGGAACGTGCCGCTATCAAGGCCCCTCTGCGGGTGGGGATCATCTCGCCCTACTCCTTCGAGACCCCAGGAGGCGTCCAACTGCACATCCGCGACTTCGCCAGGCATCTTATGGACCGCGGCCACCAGGTGCAGGTTCTGGCGCCGGGCCGACGCACCAAGGACATGCCCCTTTGGGTACAGACCACCGGCTCCTCTTTCTCCATTCCCTACAACGGATCCGTGGCCAACCTGAGCTACTTCGGCGTGGCCGGCCACAAGACCAGACAGTGGGTCAGGCAGGGCCACTTCGACATTCTGCATCTGCATGAGCCCGAGGTGCCCTCCCTGAGCCACAAGCCCCTGCGGCCCGGATTCATTCCCTGCCCCTATGTGGCCACCTTCCATGCGGCCTTCGATTCGACTCCGCTGGCCCTGAGGCTGACCAGGCGCTACCTGCGCCGATACCTGGCCAATATCAGCCAAGCTATCTTCGTCAGCCCCTCAGCCATGCAGAACGCCCGGAATCTGCTGGAGCCGGGCATCCCCAGCCAGATAATTCCCAACGGCATCGAAACGAGAGCTCTGCGCAATGCCAGGCCTCGTCCAGAATGGCAGGGGAGCGACCGGCAGCCCACCATCGGCTTCCTGGGAAGGATGAAGGAAGAGCGCAAGGGGTTCAGAATCTTGGCCCAGGCCGCACCTGCCATTCTTCAGCGTGTGCCCGGAGTCCGCTTCCTTTGTGCAGGTGACGGCCAGGCGGATGCCAGGAAAGTACTTGAGGCTGTTGATCCCGGACTGGCCCAGCACTTCACCTTCCTGGGTCGGATCAGTGACGAGGACAAAGCCTCCTTCTACCACAGCCTGAATATGTATGTAGCCCCGCAGACCGGGGGAGAAAGCTTCGGCATCGTGCTGGTCGAGGCCATGGCGGCAGGCTGCCCGGTGGTGGCCTCGGACCTGCCCGCATTCAAGGATGTCTCACAGAACGGCCGCAGCGCGCGTCTGTTCGCCACCGGAGACCCCCAGGACTGCGCCCGGGTGGTCCTTGAACTGCTGGACGACCGACCCACACGTCTGGGTCTGGCTTCGTGCGGAATGGGTCGGGCCAGCGACTACGACTGGGAGCGGGTCACCGACCAGATTCTGGACGTCTATGCCCGGGCCCTGGCAGCTCGGCCTGATCATCGCCGTGGCTTGCTGGGCAGACTGGTGGGCCGGAAGGTTGGTTCTCTTTACGATGAAGCCCCCACGGGGGGGCCTGAAAACCCGTAAAATTGTCGAAGAGCGGAACTAGAATTCCATTCGTTTACGCATTCGTACCGTCAGGAGACATATGTCAGGGCATTCGAAGTGGGCGACCACCAAGCACAAGAAAGCAGCCATCGACGCCAAGCGTGGCAAGCTCTTCGCCAAGCTGATCAAGAACATCGAGATCGCCGCCCGCACCGGCGGCGGTGACCCCGACGGTAACCCCACCCTCTACGACGCCATCGTCAAGGCCAAGAAGTCCTCCGTGCCCGCAGACAACATCACCAGGGCCGTCAAGCGTGGCTCGGGCGAGGAGGCCGGAGCGGCCAACTATGAGAGCATCGTCTACGAGGGCTACGCTCCCGCCGGCGTCGGCATAATCATCGAGTGCCTGACCGACAACCGCAACCGTGCGGCCGCCGAGGTCCGTTCCACCCTGACCAAGGGCGGCGGCTCCCTGGCCCAAAACGGGTCGGTCAGCTTCAACTTCGAGCGCAAGGGCCAGATCATCGTCCCCTCGGAGGGCCTGGACTACGATACGGTCTTCGAGAAGGCCGCCGAGGCAGGTGCTGAGGATGTGCAGGACAACGGCGAGAGCTACACCGTACTGACTGCCCCCGGCGATATGGTCACCGTCCGTAAGGCCCTGCAGGATGCCGGTATGGACTACGACTCCGCCGACTTGGTCCTCAACCCCAAGAGCGAGGTCACCCTGGACCTGGACTCCGCCCGCAAGGTCTCAAAGCTGATCGACAACCTGGACGATCTGGACGACGTGCAGGATATCTACAGCAACTGGACTGCGCCCGACGAGGTCATGGCCCAGTTGGACGACGAGTGACCTTATGATTGTTCTCGGCGTCGACCCGGGGCTCACCCGATGCGGCGTTGGCGTCATTGAAGCCGGTGCATCGCGCCGGCTTTCCTTTGTTCATGTGGACGTCGTGCGCTCAGACCCCGAACAGAGCCAGGACCTGCGTCTGCTGACCATCTACCAGGGGCTGACGGCCGCCTTGGACCGTTTCAGTCCCGACGTGGTATCAATCGAGCGAGTCTTTGCCCAGTCCAATCACAACACCGTGCTGGGAACCGCTCAGGCGGCAGGGCTAGCCATGCTGGGAGCTGCGCAGCGGGGGATTCCCGTGGCCCTGCACACACCCACCGAGGCCAAGATGGCCGTAACCGGCAACGGCCAGGCTGACAAGATTCAGGTGCAACGGATGGTGGCCCGCATCCTGGGGCTCAATCAGCTGCCCAAGCCTGCCGATGCCGCAGATGCTTTGGCCCAGGCCATCTGCCATGCCCTAAGGCCTGCCGGGGCCATCCAAGGCGGGGAACGCGAGGAGCATCTGACCCAGGCCCAGCGTCAGTGGGCCCAGGCCTCTGCCAAGTACGGCAAGCACCGGGGAGTCCAGCGAGACATGTAAGCTGATTCGAACAGACGTTCGATTCTATCGAGGGGTGATCAAGTGCTGGCAATGCTGACCGGGCGGGTGGCCGCCATCGAAACGGGCTCGGCGGTCATTGATGTTTCGGGAGTGGGTTTCGAGGTGCGCATGCCTCAGTCAGATCTAGCCTCCATGCGGGCCGAGTCCACGGTCACCGTTTACACCGCTCTGTCCCTGACTCAGGACGCGCTGACCCTCTACGGATTCCTCAGCCGCACCTCCAAATCCCTCTTTGCCCAGTTGCAGAAAGTCAGCGGCATCGGACCTCGCGTGGCCCTGTCCATTCTTGCCACCCTGAACTCAGACCAACTGGCCCAAGCCGTGGCTGACGGCGATGCTGCGGCCCTATCCCGGGCGCCAGGCCTAGGCAAGAAGGGTGCTCAGAAGATCATCCTCGAACTCTCCGGAAAGCTTGATTTGGATGCGGGCACGGGCAGACAGGGGCCAGCTCAGACCGACGATGGCGCCCACCAGGTGGTTGTGGGACTGATCTCCCTGGGATGGCTACAGCGTGATGCCGAGCAGGCTGTTGAGCAGACATGCCGCGATGGAGGCTACACTCTGCCCCTGCAGTCTGCCGACATTCCCAAGGTGCTCAAGCAGGCCTTGACCCTGCTGGACAGGGGGCGCTGATCCATGGCTGACAAGCAGATGTCTACAGGGTATATAGATACCCAGAATGGTGATGCGCAAGAGGAATCCCTGCGGATGGTCTCGGCCAGGCCCATCGAAGGCGAGCCGGTCAGCGACGAGGAGCTGCGTCCGGAAACCCTGGACGGGTTCATCGGACAGCCCCGGCTCAAGGCCCAGTTGAGCCTCTTTTTGAAGGCTGCCAAAAAGAGGGATGTGGCCCCGGATCATATTCTGCTCGCAGGCCCCCCGGGCCTGGGCAAGACCACCCTGGCCATGATCGTTGCCCATGAGCTGGAGGTTCCCATTCGTGTCACCTCGGGGCCAGCTGTTCAGCATGCCGGCGACCTGGCCTCCATTCTGAGCTCTCTGGAGGCCGGTGAGGTGCTCTTCATAGACGAGATCCACCGTCTGCCTAGGGCCGCCGAAGAACTGCTCTACATCGCCATGGAAGACTTCCGGGTGGATGTCATGGTGGGCAAGGGCCCCGGAGCCTCCTCCATTCCGCTGACCCTGCCCAGATTCACGGTCATCGGAGCCACCACTCGTGAGGGCATGCTGCCCTCGCCGCTGCGAGCCCGTTTCGGCTTCACCGCCCACCTGGACTTCTACCCGGAGGAAGAGCTGGAGAAGTTGGTCGAGCGATCAGCCAAGGTGCTAGGCATTGTCCTGCAGGATGACGCCGCCCATCAGCTGGCCCTGCGCTCCCGTGGCACGCCCAGGATCGCCAACCGCCTCCTGCGTCGTGTGCGTGACTGGGCCATAGTCCACGATCTTGACCGTGTTGGCCCTGATGATGTCAAACAGGCCCTGGCCCTCTACCAGATCGATTCCGAGGGGCTGGACCGTCTGGATTTGGCCGTCCTCAAGGCCATCGTCAACAGTTTCGACGGTGGTCCCGTGGGCCTGAACAACCTGGCCGCTATGGTGGGCGAGGAGGCCGAGACGGTCGAAACGGTCTGTGAGCCCTACCTAGTGCGCGAGGGCTTCTTGGTACGTACACCAAAAGGGCGTGTGGCCACTTCTAAGGCCTGGGAGCACCTAGGTCGCAAACCGCCCGAGGATGTCATGAAGCTGTTCTAGACTGGGGTCTTCGCAGCAATGCATATCGCCGTTTGATA
>NZ_JBVPQK010000124.1:0-7139 GCF_058197115.1 Bifidobacterium sp. POST2/T3 (B1) | reverse complement strand
TTGCGAACCTTGTCAGCCATAATGGCACTGAATGAGCGGTGGGGAGCGTCCATGTGCCGGATGTCCCGATAATAGCGTGTGACTGTCTGGTCGAAGTCAGCCAGGGCATCTTTCATATCCGCATCGTCGTCGGCCCTCTGATAGGTGTTGGTGAAGATTTGCGCCTGGCGAGGCATCCTGGGCTTGGGATCTGGGTCCTGGGCCGGGTGGCCGATGGCAAGACCCAGCACCGGATAGACCAGTTTGGGCAGCTTGAGCAAATCAATCAATCTGTTTGTGTCATTGATTACGCTGCCCAGAATGACTCCGCCCAGGCCCAAGGCGTTGGCTGCGGTCTCCATGGCGTGCAGGGCCAGAACCGCATCGTTCTGCGACTGCAGGAAGACATACCCGGAGTTGAGCAGGGTGGTATCTGGATCCACATCATCGGCGAATCGTCGGACCAGATCTGCATTGCGACGTTGGTCGGCTAGGAAGATGTAGAGCAGCGGGGCTTCGGCGACATAGCGTTGATGGGCCATATCGGCGATGGCAAGCGCCTCATCATGATCAGTGATTCTGATGGCCGACCATTCGTGGAAGTACCGGCTGGTCGCTGCATGCTGGGCCACCTGCTCTAGCAGGGCGATGGTCTGGTCGTCAACCGGTTCGTCTGTGAATCCACGGATGGAGCGTCGCTCAAGCAGAGTCCGTATGGTGGGATTATCGGCCGGATTCGTGGCCGGGTTTTTCTGTGAATTTGTTAAGGTCATTTTGACATTCTTGCCGTCAATGCCTGCCAATGCAAGACCTTGTCGTTAAAATCACGCAATCAGCGTTATCGAGCACTGCCTGGTTGCCAGTTAGCATCCTATGCTTTCAGCGCTGGTGGCGGCGATCAATCAGAGCCTGGGAACCACGCTCGGACAGGCCGGAGACCAGGGCGGTGACGGCTGCCGACAGAACGCCGAAGAGGAGACCGGCGGTAGCGCTCTCCTGATTCTCTTCGGGGTTGTCAACGCCTCCGTTGCGCTTGCGGACCAGCCCGCTCCAGAAAGACTGGAAGAGCTTGCCCGCCAGGAGTGCGGCGATGCTGGGAAGCGCAAACTTGACCAGCTTGTCTGCCAACGATTCTGGGTCCGATTCAATCGAGTTGCGCATGTCATTCACCTTGTCATCCACCTGATGAAGCATGCCGACCACTTGGTCGGCCATCCTGCCAGGTTCCCGTCCTGAGTCCGTCATAGGTCCATTATCCCACACGCAAGGGGTCATCAGTCGCTTGCATCGGGGATAGACGTTGACAACTGTCTGATCCTGCTGCTGAGGTTTTCCTCCGGCGCTATCGGGCTTATGCAATCGTGGCGACACCTCGCCTAATTCACTAATCAGCAAAGTTGGTTCATCGGTCAGCGGCTGCTCTGTGGAGGCGCATTCGTCCTGCACTGGTTCCCTCCTGGCCAGGGATAGGGCCTTAAAGAGGGTTGGGCCTCTGCAGTGATAAGGTCAAGTCATGCTTAACGCAGACGAGAATGTGGGCAAGGATGCCTCGGAGCCGGGTTCAGTGGTTTTGCTGCGCCATGGTCAAACAGCTTGGAGCGTATCAGGTCAGTACACGGGTAGGACGAACATACCGCTGACTGAACAGGGAATGATCCAGGCTAGACAGGCTGGTGTCCGTCTTAGGCAATCCTTCCCACATGGATTCGAAAAGAATTGTGTATATGTGAGTCCGCTTAAGCGCGCCTTGCAGACTGCACAGCAGGCTGGATTCGATCAGCCACTCCCTATGCCTGAAATAATGGAGTGGGATTATGGTCACGCCGAGGGCCAGATTCGTCAGGACCTCAGTAAGGAGCTAGGCCGTGACTGGGATGTATGGTCTGACGGGCCTGCTGCCGTGATGAACCTGCCAAAGGCTGATCGGGAGGAAGTGCTTCCAGGTGGTGAGCATGTGCAGGTACATGTCACCTCTGGAGAATCCCTTCAGGAGGTCGCTGAGCGTGTCGATAAGGCGATCGCGGCTATAGCGCCGCAAGTTCTTGATGGCAAGGATGTGATTCTCATAGCCCATGCACATGTGCTGCGGATCCTGGCTGTGCGATGGCTTGGGCTTGATCCCATAGATGCGAGATTGCTGCGCATGTATACGGCACACTTCGGAGTCCTTGGTTTCTATAAAGGTGATCGGGTCTTGAAGCAGTGGAATTGCTGAATCGGTGCCAGGCGAATTCTGCTGATGAGTGATCGTTGCGGTATTCAGATACGGCTTGATTTACAGCAAGAATATGCAGGACAAGTACATCAAAACCATTAAGGGTATCAACTTCTTTGCCAATCTCAGGGCTGTTATCGATGGGATGCAGAAATACTAAGACGAACTCTGCATTGAGGGGAGCTTTTATCCCCTGGGGGGAGGGGGCATCAGGTCAACAGGCGCTGACTCGCCGCATGGATGTTTCAACGCTTGAGCGTACCGGTGGACGATCTGAGGATCAATGTGGGAGCAATAAGCTCATGCCGGTTTTCCGGCGTGTTTCCCTCAATAAGCTGCAGGGTCTTCTTGGCAAGTGAAACTGCCATATCATAGGGTTTCTGCCGAATGGTGGTCAGCCCGATATCCTCTGCGAATCTGCTGTCGTCGTATCCGATCACGGACATGTCCGAGGGAACGGCGATACCGAACCGTTGCAGCTGGAAAATCAGCGGTATTGCCAGAGCATCCTCCTGACAGGCGATTGCGGTGGGCCTGGTCTTCATGCTTTCCAGTTTTGCCAGTACGGCACTGGTGGGGTTTTCGGTTGCCGGAGCTGCCAGAACCATTGGTTTGATACCGACTGCCTTGCAGGCACTCAAAAATCCCTCCAATCTGGCTTGAACGCTGAAGCGAAGGGAAGCAACAGGAGTTGAACGAATGTATGCAATACCTGTGTGCCCAAGAGCTATCAGATGATTGGCCGACACCATGCCGCCACTGAAATCGTCATTGCGCACCGAAGCCATGAAACCGTTCTCCTCGGTAACGTTAAGGCTGAGGATCGGCACGTTGATACTCGTAAGGCGAGAGACCTCGGAGGCCTCAATGTCGAAGGATGTGACGATGACTGCATCGACGTTGCGCTTCACCGGCAATGCTTCGAAGAATTCTCTTCGTGCCTGGCCGCTGGTGATCTGGCAGATGGAGATGTCGTAGCCGTTGCGTGAAAAGACCTCGTTGAATCCTTCCACGATGGTCGAGTTGAACCAAGTGTTCAAGTGGCCGCTGATGAGAACCGCCACACGTAGGGACTGGCCTGACTTGAGAGCGGTCGCGGAGCGCGAAATCGAAAAATTCAATTTTTGCGCAATTGACAGGACCCTGGAACGTGTGCGCTCGGAAACCAGTTCTGGTCGGGTGAACGATCGGGAAACGGTGGACACGGAAACATTCGCTTGTCTGGCCACGTCTTGGATTGTGGGTTCCATGGATAACTCCTCGTCAATGCTGAGCCAAGACCAGCGCCTGCAATAGGATGCCGCAACGGTACTCAGATATCTGATGATAGCGCGCTTGATTAAAATACGGTCAGCCCAGCATATGCTTCAGCAGCCGCAAGAGCCAGCAACGTGCTGGAAACGACATAGGGGTAGTCAACGCTCTGGTCTTCTGTCTGATCAGCCAGAAAGGCATCATCAGCGGATGACAGAATCTACGGCAGTTTGCTGTGGGTTATCATGGAAAACGGCAACACGGTATGGAACGAGTGTCGTTGCTGGTTTCCTGCCCTTTCCCGGCTTGGGGGTTCCATTGAATTTTCTTTCTCCTGATTCAGGTTTTATGAAAGGCCTCGCAGATCTCATTGACGCGATATGGATCAACATCCTCATGGTGGTCACGTCAATTCCCTTGATATCCATCGGGACTGCTCTGACCGCTGGCCATGATGCGGCCAGGAGGAGTCTAGAGGGGCAAGGGCATGTGACATCGAACTATTTTCGGGCTTTCCGTTCAAACTTCGTCAAGGCAACCATGATATGGCTTGTTTTCGGGCCCCTGCTCCTGCTGTTGGTTTACGCTTGGGTTGTTGTCCAAATCACGCCGCTGCTGATCGTCAAGTTTGGTTTCAGTATTTTGTGGGTGTTGGGGTTCGAGTGGGTTTGGGCCTTGCAGTCGCGTTTTGAAAACACCATTGGCCACACCCTGTTCAACGCATGGGTATTTGCCTTGGCCAACCTCGGGCGAACTTTGATCATGGTGTTTTTTGACTCACTATATCTTGCTTTACTGGTCCTATCGTGGTTCTATATGCCCCAAGGCCTTTTTTTGCTGCTGCTTTTCGGCTACGGGACTCTGATTATGGTGCATACGCCCCTGCTTAATGGCGCCTTCAAGCATTTTGTTGCAAATGCCTCAATGTCGCAGACCACTCACTGAGGTGGCCTGGCAATATTGTGATGAGTGGTCATGGTTGCTTCTCGGGATGCTGCTGGAGCCGCGGGTATTTCGGAGGATAACAGATGCTCTGACGCATGCCAGATTCTTCAACAGGGTCCTGGAGCAATCCACATATTGCCGCAGGACCCTGTTGCTTGCCTTGGATTCAGCGTCCTTCAGCAGTTATTCCTCCATTGCGTCAACAACCCAGGCGGTTGTGTCTTGGGGAAGCAGGCCATCGTCGGTAAGACTGTCTGACACGAGTATGGTCCGACCCTGTGGAAGGGAGGCCGGTGTCTGTGAAAAATTGGTCAGACAGGTCAGCTTCGCGGGCTTGGAATCCACAAGTGCTTCGCGTGTGTAGGAAATCCGACCCTCTGTGGCAGTCAGGGCTGTAACCTTCACGTTGCCTGTGGGGGTCAGCAGTGTGGCCCGTAGACTGAGGGCTTTACGATAAAGGGAGAGCATCGAGGTCTCGTCGCTTTCCTCCTTATCTACGGCAAAGTCCTTGAACCAAAGGGGCTGTGGCAGGTGAGGGTCTCTTGCTGGACCTCCATCCTTGGTGTGCGAGGGGGAGAATCCGAAGGATGCCCCTTCTCCAAAGGCGGGATTCCATTTTGCGGGGGCAGGGGTGTCTCCGGTGACCCAGGGCAGGGGGACCCGGCATCCATCGCGGCCTTTTTCAGTGTATTTGCCGCGGGTTCGGTGCGCAGTCGGATCCTCCAGACGATCCCAGGGAATATTAGGAACCTCGAACAGGCCAAGCTCCTCACCCTGATAGATGTACACGGAGCCGGGCAGGGCGGCTTCCAGGGCGAATCCAGCGCGTGCCCTGCGCGTGCCCTTGGCCCGGTCCTCGAAATACGTCTGCCCATCTCGAAGAAGCCAGTCCTTGTCGAGTTGATGATAAGAGGAGCTGTCCACCTGAGGCAGGGCGTATCTGGTGGCCTGTCTGACCACATCGTGGTTGCTCATCACCCATGTTGTGGTCGACCCGGAATCCTCGGCGGATTGCAGACCTTCGGCAATGGCGGTG
Source organism: Bifidobacterium sp. POST2/T3 (B1) (assembly GCF_058197115.1). Lineage (NCBI taxonomy): Bacteria > Bacillati > Actinomycetota > Actinomycetes > Bifidobacteriales > Bifidobacteriaceae > Bifidobacterium > Bifidobacterium sp. POST2/T3 (B1). Next base: position 1,710 of record NZ_JBVPQK010000124.1, on the reverse strand, counting down.
TACAAGGCCTGGCAGTCCCAATTAGCCTTGGCGAATTCGAAGTTGAAGACCTGTCCTAGTTCGTTCTCGGATGCGTACAGATGCTGGTGCTCAGGTACGACCCAGGCTTCTCCGACTGCGAAGCGATGAGGTTCAAATTCGTTGAAGACCTTTCGCCATTCCTTATAAATATCATGTACTTCAGGTCTGTCCCATAGTGGATGCTCACTGCTGTGATACTCAGACTGTTCCTGAACGGGCCACTTGTCCAGCTCGGACAGGGGACGGCTGTCCAGATCCTTGGCCAGACCATGGGCCACGTCGATGCGGAAGCCGTCCGTGCCGTGATTGGACCAGAAGCGGAATATGTCCTTAAAGGCTTCGTGAACCTGCTCGTTCTTCCAGTTCAAATCAGGCTGCTCTTTGGCGAATATATGCAAGTACCATTCGCCATCGTCAACCTGTTCCCAGGCCGGCCCTCCGAACAAGGACATCCAGCCATTTGGCGGTAGTTCGCCGTTCGAGCCTCTGCCCCGTCGGAAGATGTATTTGTCTCGCTCTGGGGAGCCAGGGGCCGACAGCAGGGCATCCTGGAACCACTGGTGCTTGTTTGACGTGTGGTTGGGCACGATGTCCACGATGACCTTGAGACCCATTTCGTGGGCCTTTCCGGCCATTTCGTCGAAATCAGCCATGCTTCCCAGACGCGGGTCGACGTTCCGGTAATCCATGACATCATAACCGCCGTCGGCCAATTCCGATGGGTAGAAGGGCGACAGCCAGATGGCATCTACGCCCAGATCTCGAAGATATTCCATTTTTTCGGTAACGCCTCGGATGTCGCCAATGCCGTCTCCGTTGACATCCTTGAAACTGCGTGGATATATCTGATATACAACCGCCTGTTTCCACCAATCGTCGTTCACGTTGTTATCGGTCATACGTATCTCCTCCTTGAAACAGGCCGTCTTATTGATCAGCAGTTGTATGACAACGATAGCAATACCATTGGTCAACCGTGTCCCTCCATTCTATTCTAGAATCACATACATTGAGTCCAGGTCGTGAAGATAAATAATTGCATACGTTTTCATCGCATTGACCATTGTTGTGCTCGACAATTTCGAAGAACCGGGAATAATATTTGCCATAAGAAGTTGAGTGATGTAGGCTCAAGTTTTGGAGTGGTCATGATGGCTGCTTGCCCGGGCTGACGGGAGTCGGCCATCGGGACCACGAACGAAGCGCGAGCGGAGAACGTGAACGATGAGGTGCAGGGTCAGGCCCTACGCCCGATTTCATCAGGAGGTAAATGAGTATGGCACGTGCAGTTGGCATTGATCTGGGAACCACCAATTCCTGCATTGCAACCCTGGAGGGCGGCGAGCCCACCGTAATTGTAAACGCTGAGGGCGCGCGGACCACGCCATCGGTAGTGGCATTCAGCAAGTCCGGCGAGATTCTGGTCGGCGAGGTTGCCAAGCGCCAGGCGGTCACCAACGTGGACCGGACCATCAGCTCGGTCAAGCGCCACATGGGCACCGACTGGTCCGTCGAAATCGACGGCAAGAAGTGGACCCCGCAGGAGATTTCGGCCCAGATTCTTATGAAGCTCAAGAGGGATGCCGAGTCCTACCTGGGCGAACCAGTCACTGACGCGGTCATCACCTGCCCTGCATACTTCAACGACGCTCAGCGCCAGGCCACCAAGGATGCCGGCAAGATCGCCGG
>NZ_JBVPQK010000123.1:0-7188 GCF_058197115.1 Bifidobacterium sp. POST2/T3 (B1) | reverse complement strand
GCATAGGCGCCAACCTGAGAGGCCTGCTGGGCGGTCGAAACCCCGATGCCCACGCACACATAAGGAGCGCCCGCATGCCTGACTCTCGCCACCAGGTTCTGGGCCGAATTGGACATACTTGTTCGCTCGCCGGTCACGCCCATTCGTGAGGTCGCATAGACGAATCCTCTGGCGGCTCGAGAAGTGATCTGCAGACGTGCATCAGTGGAGTCGGGCGAAACCAGATAGACCCGGTCAAGCCCATAGCGGTCAGACTGCTCTATCCATTCCCCAGATTCGTCGACAATCAGATCCGGGGTGACAAGCCCGGACCCGCCGACCTCAGCCATGCGCTGGGCAAAGTCCGCTACGCCATGATGGAGAATCAGATTCCAATAGCTCATGACCAGAGCCCTTGCACCGTCCGCCTGGACCTGGCGAACCGCATCGAAGACGCCCTCGACCTTAACGCCATTGTCGATGGCGCACTTGCTGGCTGCCTGGATCACTGGGCCATCCATGACCGGGTCGCTATAGGGCAGTCCGATCTCAACGATGTCGACACCGCTTTTCACCATGACCCGCATGGCCTCCAAGGATGTTGGCACGTCGGGAAATCCGTAGGGGAAGTAGCCGATGAAGGCTGGCTTGCCCTGCTGCCGGAGGGCCTGCAAAGTGGATGCCACCGGGCTGGCCGTGCGGCTGAACCCTTTGGGCTGGACGGGCTGCACGGGGGCTTTCTGCCATTGCCATAGCTGGTTGACCATCATCGGGCCTCCTCTTCTGCTTGATCACTCTTGCCATGCACGGCCTGGGCTTCCAGTGCGCTGGCCTCCTGCTCGGACAGGTAGCCGAACCATCTGCCCGCAGTGGCCACATCCTTATCGCCTCGGCCCGAGATGTTGATCAGGATGACAGGATTCCTGATTCCCTTGCGCAAAAGGTCGGTGGCCGCCTTGCTGGCTCCGGCCAAGGCGTGCGAGGACTCCAGGGCAGGGATGATGCCCTCAGTCCGGCAGAGGTCGCTGAAAGCCTGCATGGCCTCCTTGTCTGTTGCGTAGTCATACTTGACCCGGCCCATGTCGTGCAGCCAGGCATGCTCAGGTCCCACCGAAGCGTAATCCAGGCCGGCCGAGATGGAGTAGGTGTCCATGGTCTGGCCTTGGTCATCCTCCAACAGATAGGACTTGGTCCCCTGGAAGACGCCGACCTGACCTGTCCCTGGCGACAGGCGGATGGCGTGCTCGCCCGACTTGGGCCCGTTCCCGCCGGCCTCGTATGCGTAAAGGGAGACACGAGGATCGTCCAGGAAAGTGTTCATGATGCCGATGGCGTTGGAGCCTCCACCGACACAGGCCACAACCCCATCAGGATGGTCGATGCCATACGCAGACAGCTGAGCTGAGGCCTCTTCGCCGATGATCTTCTGAAAGTCCCTGACGATGGTCGGAAAGGGATGGGGGCCGGCCACCGTGCCCAGTAGGTAGTGGGTGGACTCCACGTTGGTCACCCAGTCGCGCAGGGCCTCGTTGATGGCATCCTTGAGAATCCTGGTCCCTGTGGTCACTTCGACGACTTCGGCTCCTAGCATCCGCATCCTGGCCACGTTCAGCGCCTGCCTACGGGCGTCGACCTGCCCCATGTAGATTCGGCACTTGAAGCCCAGGAGGGCACAGACCGTAGCCGTGGCCACGCCGTGCTGACCAGCTCCAGTCTCGGCGATGACGCGGGTCTTGCCCATGCGCTTGACCAGAAGCCCCTGACCCAGGGCGTTGTTGATCTTGTGGGCGCCCGTATGGTTCAGGTCCTCTCTCTTCAGGAAGACCCTGACCTGGCCTCCGACCCGGTCGCTGATAAGCTTGGCGAACCGAGGCGCAGGCGTCAGAGCCGAAGGGCGCCCTACATAGACTCGGTTGAGTCTGTTCAGCTCCTCACGGAAGGCCGGATCTGCCTTGGCCTCCTTGTATACACGCTCCAGCTCGTCAAGGGCACCCACCAGGGCCTCAGGGACGAAGCGTCCGCCATAAGGGCCGAAATAGGGACCGTCATGGGTTGAGAGGGGTCTGGCCTCAGCGGCCTTGAAGCGATGGCCGGCCTGGACCAGCAGGCGAACCGTCCCCTCCTGGTCCTGGGAGGTGACCAGACCTTCTCCTATCAGGACTGCATCGGCCCCGGCCCGGGCGTACCGCTCCAGCTCGACCGTCCCGAACACTCCGGACTCAGCCACCTTGACCACATCCTTGGGCAGGTTGGAAGCTAGACGGGCATATTGGTCAACGTCAACGCTCAAGTCTTTCAGGTTGCGGGCGTTGATGCCAATCACCCTGGCGCCGGCCGCGATGGCCCGCTCAATTTCTTGACGATCATGCGTCTCGACCAGGGCGGTCATGCCCAGACTCCCAGCCAGATCGAGCAGGTGCTTAAGGCGGGTGTCATCCAAGGCCGCCACAATTAGCAGGATCATATCGGCCCCATTGGCTCTGGATTCCCAGACCTGATAGTCGGAGACGATGAAGTTCTTGTTGAGCACGGGAATGCCCACTGCCTGCCTGACCTGTCGCAAATCTTCCAAAGACCCCAGGAAGCGTCTGCCCTCAGTCAGGACAGATATGGCTGAGACACCCCCGTTGGCGTACTGCCGGGCCAGGGCAGCAGGATTTTTGATGTCTGCAAGATACCCCTTGGAGGGCGAGGCGCGCTTAATTTCTGCGATAATCGGAATGCCGACGCTCTCCCTGAGCAGTCGGGCAGCATCCAGAGGTTTGCGCTTCATGCTCCTGACCTGTTGCTTGAGGCTTTCCAAGGGAATCTTCTGTACCCGGCCCCTAGCATCCTCCACGGCACCGGCCACCAGTTCATCCAAGACGGTCATAGAGCCCTTCCCTCCAGTTTCCTGTGTGTTCCCTGCCACAACCTTAGCGTCTTTCTGCACTGGATGGCCCTTCCTCACTATTCATTTCCGCCTGAGTACGATTGCCCTGCACTACTGGAAGCGGTCCGCCGGCTTCGAAACACGACCTGGTCCCGGTATGGCAGGCCGCCCCTACTTGGTCCACCTCGATAAGAAGCGCGTCCCCGTCGCAGTCAATGCTGACTCCCTTAACGTATTGGACATGCCCGGAGGTGTCACCCTTGCGCCAGTATTCCCGCCTGGAGCGGGACCAGAATGTGACCCTTCCTGTCGTCAAGGTCCGTCTAAGGGCCTCCTCGTCCATGTAGCCGACCATAAGCACCTGGCGACTGTCATACTGCTGGACTACAGCGGCCACAAGGCCCTGATCGTTCTTCTTGAGCCTAGACGCTATGTTCGGATCCAAACGTTCTTCCTGGTCATTCGAAGACTGTGACATTGATCCTCGTTCTCCTTGATTCAGCTAATTGATTCAGCTGGTTTGTCCGACATAACCCTGTCGATTTATTGTTTATGGTATGGGTATAGTTTCCCGATGTCTGCCAACAAGGCCTGCAAACGCCGTGCACCGCGTGGTGCCGAAGTTCTCTGCGGGATTGGTTCAGGCCTGCCATCGAACCGGATACCCGGCCGCATGGAGCGCCTGCTTGACGTCCTGGATGGACACCTGACCAAAATGGAAGACGGAAGCAGCCAAGACCGCATCGGCCCCAGCCTTGACCGCAGGAGGAAAATCGGCGGCCTTGCCTGCTCCGCCACTGGCGATGAGCGGAAGAGATACTGCCCTGCGCACGTCGGCGATCATCTCCAGATCGAATCCCTGACGAGTGCCATCCGCATCCATGGAGTTGAGAAGTATCTCGCCGGCTCCGAGTTCCTGGGCCTGCTTGACCCAGTCGATAGCATCAATGCCGGTGGACTGGTGGCCGCCCATGGTGGTCACCTCATATCCCGAGGTAATGCCCTGTGCATTGGATCGGCGAGCATCGACCGAGAGCACTAGAACCTGGCGACCGAACCGCTGGGCGATGTCGCCGATGACCTGCGGGTTGGCAATTGCTGCTGTGTTGATGCCAACCTTATCGGCTCCTGACCGCAGGAGAGTATCGACATCCTGCGGGCTGCGCACGCCTCCGCCGACGGTTAGTGGGATGAAAATCTGATCTGCAGTGCTTTTGACCAGGTCCGCCATGGTGGCTCGCCCGCTGCCCGAAGCAGTCACATCCAGGAAGGTCAGTTCGTCGGCCCCCTGTTGGTAGTAGGCGGAAGCCAGCTCGACCGGATCACCCGCATCTCGCAGGTTCTTGAAGTGGACGCCTTTGACCACACGGCCCTGGTCGACATCAAGGCAGGGAATGACACGAACCGCTACCGTCATGCGACCTGCCTTCCTGCCTGAACCGATTTGTTTGAGTCACGACCTTAGCTTCTGCAGTGTCCGAAGACCATGACATGTCCACACTATGGCATAACCACATTGCATAACACTGAATCAGGCCTGAAGCTTGACGGCCTTGGCTGCCAGCTGCCCGCAGGCACCGTCGATGTCAGATCCGCGGGTGTCCCTCATGGTTGCAGTGATGCCGGCCTTGTGGAGGATGTCCAGGAAGCGCTGCTCGTCCTCGGGCTTGGATGCAGTCCAGCGAGACCCCTCAATCGGATTCAGGGGTATGGGGTTGACGTGCGCCCAGTCGTCCCCGTAGTGGTTGAGGCGCTTGGCCAGGAGGCGGGCATGCTCGGCCTGGTCGTTGATGCCGCGCATCAGGGCGTACTCGATGCTGACCCGCCTGCCGCTGGCCAGATAGTAGTCGTGGGCCGCGTCCAGGACCTGTGTGGTGTTGAAGCGGCGGTTCATGGGAACCAGCTCGTCGCGCAGCTTGTCGCTGGGGGCATGGAGGGAGACGGCCAGACGGACCGGTATTCCCTCTCGGGTCAGCTTGCGAATGCCGGGGACCACGCCGACCGTGGAGACGGTGATGTTCCTGGCTGAGATGCCGAATCCCTTGGGCGGCAGGGCGCTGATCTGCCTGACTGCGGACAGGACAGCCCGGTAGTTGCCCATGGGCTCGCCCATCCCCATGAAGACGATGTTGCTCAGGCGCCCCGGACCTCCGGCAACCTGTCCGGACCGCATCATCCGGGAGGCGGCCCTGACCTGTTCCAGAATCTCGCCGGTCGACATGTTTCGGGTCAACCCAAGCTGACCTGTGGCGCAGAAGGGGCAACCCATGCCGCAGCCGACCTGGCTGGAGATGCAGAGGGTGGCCCTGGAGGGGTAGCGCATGAGCACGGACTCGATCCTGGACCCGTCGAAGAGCTCCCAGAGGGTCTTGATGGTCGTCCCCTGATCCGCCTTCTGAACGGTGACCGGGGTGATCAGCTCAGGAAAGAAGCGGCGTGCGGCCTCTTGGCGGCTGGCAGAGGGAAAGTCAGTGAAGTCGTCCGGATTGGTGGACAGATGGTTGAAGTAATGGTTGGCCAGCTGCGAGACCCGGAATTTAGGCAGGCCCATTTGAGTGCAGACCTCCTGGCGCTCCTTCCGGTCCATGTCGGTAAAGTGGCGCGGCGGCTTGCCTCGTCGGGCATGGTCGGCCGCCAGAACGTCCCGGAAGGCGCCATCCTTGCCTCCGGGGGTGATGCCGGTCTCAGGCTCGGCACCGGTCAAATCGACATCTGTCATACCTCTACCTCATCCTGTATCAGTCATCCGACCATCAATTCCGGTCACAGGCCGGTAATCAAAAGAACCAGTGTGATGAATGGCGCGGACATGAGGATGGAATCCACCCTGTCAAGCACCCCGCCGTGACCCTTGAGCAGGTGGCCCATGTCCTTTATTCCAAGGTCGCGTTTGATCAAGGATGCGCTCAGGTCCCCAAGGGTGCCTGTGGCTCCGACCATGATGCCCATGAGCAGGGCGACCCACCAGATCCGTCCCCAATCCGTCATGGGATAGGTAGCCGCAAAGATGACCAGGGCGCCGATCAGGCAGCAGAGCATGGAGCCTACCAGCCCCTCCAGGGACTTGCCGGGAGAGATGCGGGGCGAGATCCTGTGCTTGCCGAAGAGCGAGCCGAAGAGCAGTCCGCCGATATCGCTCAAGGCAGGCAAGAAAATCACCATGAAAGCGTGTGCGGCAGGATGCCCGCCGAAGGTGGTGGGCAGGGTTATCAGACAGGCCAGGAGGGTGATGTAGACAACGGTCAGGAGGGTGACGCCCACATTAGCCAGGCTGCTTGAACGGGGCTCCCCCTCTGCGGTGCCGTAGGATGCATCGGCCATGGTCTGCGCGTCCTTGCCCGACAGCTTGGCGTTCACCGCCTTGACCAACCGACCGCCCAGGTGATGGTTGCGCGTGGCCGCAAGAGCCCCGACCAGGGCGGTGACCAGAACTCCAGCGGTCATGACCGCCACATGGTCCGGCGCGTAGAAGGAGGCCAGCATGGTGGCCGCCGAGCAGATCCAGAGCTCGACCACCGGTATATGCAGGCCCGCCGTGGCAAAGTCCACCCTGAGCTCCCAGAGCCCCAGGGTCATGAAGATCACGATCAGGTAGATGAATGCGTCGATGCGCACCAGGATGCAGGCCAGGATGATGACCACCAGAAGCGCGCCAGTGGCCACCGCCTGCGGCATGTTGCGTCCGGTTCGTTTGTTCAGGGTTGCGACGGCATCCTGACCTGCCTTCTCGGCAGAGCTTTCCTTGGTACTCATGAAGTGTGGATCCTCCCCAGGCGGGATCAGACCTCGAGGATCTCCTTCTCCTTGGCATCCAAAAGCTGGTCGATCGTGTCGTTCTTCTGCTTGGTGACGGTCTCCAGCTCCTTCTGCAGCCGGTTGCCCTCGTCCTCGCCCAGGTCGCCGTCCTTGACCTTGGCCTCCAGCTCCTCCTTGACCTTGCGCCGGATGTTGCGGACGGCCACCTTGCCCTCCTCGGCCTTGTTCTTGGCCAGCTTGACATAGTCCCGGCGGCGCTCCTCGGTCAGCTCGGGCATGGTGACCCTGATGACATTGCCGTCACGATTGGGGTTGACGCCTAGGTCTGAATCACGAATGGCCTTCTCGACTGCGCCTGCCTGGGAGGGGTCGAAGGGGGTAACGGCCAGGGTGCGGGGCTCTGGAACACCAATGGATGCCAGCGACTTGATGGGTGTAGGAGTGCCGTAGTACTCCACCATGATGTCGTTGAGGAAGGAGGGGTTGGCACGCCCTGTCCTGATACCCGAGAAGTTCTCCTTGGTCGCCTCGATGCTCTTGTCCATCTGCCTTCCGGCCTGGTCCACCACTGTGGTCATGAT
>NZ_JBVPQK010000122.1:0-7204 GCF_058197115.1 Bifidobacterium sp. POST2/T3 (B1) | reverse complement strand
GCATAGGCGCCAACCTGAGAGGCCTGCTGGGCGGTCGAAACCCCGATGCCCACGCACACATAAGGAGCGCCCGCATGTCTGACTCTTGCCACCAGGTTCTGGGCCGAATTGGACATGCTGGTTCGTTCGCCGGTCACTCCCATTCGTGAGGTCGCATAGACGAATCCTCTGGCGGCTCGAGAGGTGATCTGCAGACGTGCATCAGTGGAGTCGGGCGAGACCAGATAGACCCGGTCAAGCCCATAGCGGTCAGACTGCTCTATCCATTCCCCGGATTCGTCGACAATCAGATCCGGGGTGACAAGCCCGGACCCGCCAGCCTCGGCCATGCGCTGGGCAAAGTCCGCTACGCCATGATGCAGAATCAGATTCCAATAGCTCATGACCAGAGCCCTTGCACCGTCCGCCTGGACCTGGCGAACCGCATCGAAGACACCCTCGACCTTAACGCCATTATCGATGGCGCACTTGCTGGCTGCCTGGATTACTGGGCCATCCATGACCGGGTCGCTATAGGGCAGTCCGATCTCAACGATGTCGACCCCGCTTTTCACCATGACCCGCATGGCCTCCAAGGATGTTGGCACGTCAGGAAATCCGTAGGGGAAGTAGCCGATAAAGGCAGGCCTGCCCTGCTGCCGGAGGGCCTGCAAAGTGGATGCCACCGGGCTGGTCGCGCGGCTGAACCCTTTGGGCTGAGCGGGGGCTTTTTGCCATTGCCATATCTGGTTGACCATCATCGGGCCTCCTCTTCCGCTTGATCACTCTTGCCGTGCCCGGCCTGGGCTTCCAGCGCACTGGCCTCCTGCTCGGACAGATAGCCGAACCATCTGCCCGCAGTGGCCACATCCTTGTCGCCTCGGCCCGAGATGTTGATCAGGATGACAGGATTCCTGATTCCTTTGCGCAAAAGGTCGGTGGCTGCCTTGCTGGCTCCGGCCAAGGCGTGCGAAGACTCCAGAGCGGGGATGATGCCTTCGGTCCGGCAGAGGTCGCTGAAAGCCTGCATGGCCTCCTTGTCGGTTGCGTAGTCATACTTAACCCGGCCCATGTCGTGCAGCCAGGCATGCTCAGGTCCCACCGAAGCGTAATCCAGGCCGGCGGAAATCGAGTAGGTGTCCATGGTTTGGCCTTGGTCATCCTCCAAAAGATAGGACTTGGTCCCCTGGAAGACGCCGATCTGGCCTGTCCCTGGCGACAGGCGGATGGCGTGCTCGCCTGACTTGGGCCCGTTTCCACCAGCCTCGTAAGCGTATAGGGAGACTCGGGGATCATCCAGGAAAGTGTTCATGATGCCGATGGCGTTGGAGCCTCCGCCGACGCAGGCCACAACTCCATCAGGATGGTCGATGCCGTACGCAGACAGCTGGGCGGAGGCTTCTTCGCCGATGATCTTCTGAAAGTCCCTGACGATGGTCGGGAAGGGATGGGGGCCTGCTACCGTGCCCAGCAGGTAGTGGGTGGACTCCACATTGGTCACCCAATCGCGCAGGGCCTCGTTGATGGCATCCTTGAGAATCTTGGTCCCGGTGGTCACCTCGACGACTTCGGCTCCCAGCATTCGCATCCTGGCCACGTTCAGGGCCTGTCTGCGGGCGTCGACCTGCCCCATGTAGATTCGGCACTTGAAGCCCAGGAGGGCGCAGACTGTAGCCGTGGCCACGCCGTGCTGCCCAGCGCCGGTCTCGGCGATAACGCGGGTCTTGCCCATGCGCTTGACCAGGAGCCCTTGACCCAGGGCGTTGTTGATCTTGTGGGCGCCCGTATGGTTCAAATCCTCCCGTTTCAGAAAGACCCTGACCTGGCCGCCGACCCGATCGCTGATCAGCTTGGCGAACCGAGGCGCAGGTGTCAGGGCTGAGGGACGCCCCACATAGACCCGGTTGAGCCTGTTCAGCTCCTCACGGAAGGCCGGATCGGCCTTGGCCTCCTTGTAGACACGCTCCAGTTCATCAAGGGCGCCAACCAGGGCCTCAGGTACATAACGACCGCCATAGGGGCCGAAATAGGGACCGTCATGGGTAGAGAGGGGCCTGGCCTCGGCAGCCTTGAATCGATGACCAGCCTGAACCAGCAAGCGAACCGTCCCCTCCTGGTCCTGGGAGGTGACCAGACCTTCTCCTATCAGGACTGCATCGGCCCCGGCCCGGGCGTACCGCTCCAGCTCGACCGTCCCGAACACTCCGGACTCAGCCACCTTGACCACATCCTTGGGCAGATTGGAAGCTAGACGGGCATACTGGTCAACGTCAACGCTCAAGTCCTTCAGGTTGCGGGCGTTGATGCCAATCACCTTGGCACCGGCCGCAATGGCACGCTCGATTTCCTGACGATCATGCGTCTCGACCAGGGCAGTCATGCCCAGACTCCCGGCCAAGTCGAGTAGGTGCTTGAGGCGGGTGTCATCCAAGGCCGCCACAATCAGCAGGATCATATCGGCCCCATTGGCTCTGGACTCCCAGACCTGGTAGTCGGAGACGATGAAGTTCTTGTTGAGCACGGGAATGCCCACTGCCTGCCTGACCTGTCGCAAATCTTCCAAGGACCCCAGGAAGCGTCTGCCCTCAGTCAGGACAGATATGGCCGAGGCGCCTCCGTTGGCATACTGTCGGGCCAGGGCAGCAGGATTTTTGATGTCGGCAAGATACCCCTTGGAGGGCGAGGCGCGCTTAATCTCTGCGATAATCGGAATGCCGACGCTCTCCCTGAGCAGTCGGGCGGCATCCAGAGGTTTGCGCTTCATGCTCCTGACCTGTTGCTTGAGGCTTTCCAAGGGAATCTTCTGTACCCGGCCCCTAGCATCCTCCACGGCGCCGGCCACCAGTTCATCCAAGACGGTCATAGAGCCCTTCCCTCCAGTTTTCTGAGTGTTCCCTGCAACAACCTTAGCGTCTTTCTGCACTGGATGGCCCTTCCTGACTCTGCATTTCCGCCTGAGTGCGATTGCCTTGCACTACCGGAAGCGGTCCGCCAGCTTCGAAGCACGACCTGGTCCCGGTATGGCAGGCCGCCCCTACCTGGTCCACCTCTACAAGAAGCGCGTCCCCGTCGCAGTCAATGCTGACTCCCTTGACATACTGGACATGCCCGGAGGTGTCCCCTTTCCGCCAGTATTCCTGCCTAGAGCGGGACCAGAATGTGACTCTTCCTGTTGTCAGGGTCCGTCTAAGGGCCTCCTCGTCCATGTAACCGACCATGAGCACCTGGCGACTGTCATACTGCTGGACCACTGCGGCCACAAGTCCCTTGGCGTCCTTCTTGAGCCTGGCCGCTATGCTCGGGTCCAAACGTTCTTCCTCGTCCTTCGAAGACTGTGACATTGATTCTCATTCTCCTTGATTCAGCTAATTAATTCGGCTAGTTTGTCCGACATAACCTTGGCGGTTGATTGTTCATGGTATGGATATGGTTTCCCGATGGCTGCCAACAAGGCCTGCAAAAGCCATGCACCATGTGGTGCCAAAATTTTTCTGCGGGATTGGTTCAGGCCTGCCATCGAACCGGATACCCGGCCGCATGGAGCGCCTGCTTGACGTCCTTGATGGACACCTGGCCAAAATGGAAGACGGAAGCCGCCAGGACCGCATCAGCCCCAGCCCTGACCGCAGGAGGAAAATCGGCAGCCTTGCCTGCCCCGCCGCTGGCGATGAGCGGAAGAGATACCGCCTTGCGCACGTCGGCGATCATTTCCAGATCGAAACCTTGACGGGTGCCGTCCGCATCCATGGAATTGAGAAGAACCTCGCCGGCTCCGAGTTCTTGAGCCTGCTTAACCCAGTCAACGGCATCGATGCCAGTGGACTGGTGGCCGCCCATAGTGGTCACTTCATATCCCGAGGTAATACCCTGTGCATTAGATCGGCGGGCATCGACCGAGAGCACCAGAACCTGGCGACCAAACCGCTGGGCGATGTCGCCGATGACCTGCGGGTTGGCGATAGCTGCTGTATTGATGCCGACCTTGTCAGCCCCGGACCGCAGGAGAGTGTCGACATCCTGCGGGGTGCGCACGCCTCCGCCGACAGTCAGCGGAATGAAAATCTGGTCGGCAGTGCTTTTGACCAGGTCCACCATGGTGGCTCGCCCGCTGCCCGAAGCAGTCACATCCAGAAAGGTCAGCTCGTCGGCTCCCTGCTGGTAGTAGGTGGAAGCCAGTTCGACCGGATCACCCGCATCGCGCAGATTCTTAAAGTGGACGCCTTTGACCACACGGCCCTGGTCGACATCAAGGCAGGGAATGACACGAACCGCTACCGTCATGCGACCTGCCTTCCTGCCTGAACCAAATTGTTTGAATCAAAACTTTAGCTTCTGCAGTGTCTGATGACTACCGCATGTCCACACTATGGCATGACAAGATTGCAAAACGCTAAATCAGGCCTGAAGATTGACGGCCTTGGCTGCCAGCTGTCCGCAGGCGCCGTCAATGTCCGATCCGCGGGTGTCCCTCATGGTTGCAGTGATACCGGCCTTGTGAAGGATATCCAAGAAGCGCTGCTCATCCTCAGGCTTGGAGGCCGTCCAACGAGACCCCTCAATCGGATTGAGAGGTATGGGATTGACGTGCGCCCAGTCGTCCCCATAGTGGTTGAGGCGCTTGGCCAGAAGACGGGCATGCTCGGCCTGGTCGTTGATGCCTCGCATTAGGGCATACTCGATGCTGACCCGTCTGCCGCTGGCCAGGTAGTAGTCGTGAGCTGCATCCAGAACCTGGGTCGTGTTGAAGCGCCTGTTCATGGGCACCAGCTCGTCGCGCAACTTGTCGCTGGGGGCATGGAGGGAGACGGCTAGACGGACCGGAATTCCCTCTTTGGTCAGCTTGCGGATGCCGGGAACCACGCCCACCGTGGACACAGTGATGTTCCTGGCCGAGATGCCGAATCCCTTGGGCGGCAGGGCACTGATCTGCCTGACTGCGGACAGGACAGCCCGGTAGTTGCCCATGGGCTCGCCCATCCCCATGAAGACGATATTACTCAGACGTCCCGGGCCCCCGGCAACCTGTCCGGACCCCATCATGTGAGAGGCGGCCCTGACCTGTTCCAGAATCTCGCCAGTCGACATGTTCCGAGTCAACCCAAGCTGACCGGTGGCGCAGAAGGGGCAGCCCATGCCGCAACCGACCTGGCTGGAGATACAGAGGGTGGCCCTGGAGGGATATCGCATGAGCACGGACTCGATTCTGGACCCGTCGAAAAGCTCCCAGAGAGTCTTGATGGTCGTCCCTTGATCCGCTTTCTGGACGGTGACTGGGGTGATCAATTCAGGGAAAAAACGGCGAGCGGCCTCTTGACGACTGGCCGCAGGGAAATCCGTGAAGTCACCCGGATTGATGGACAGATGACTGAAGTAATGGTTGGCCAGCTGAGAGACACGGAATTTCGGCAGGTCCAGTTGAGCGCAGACCTCCTGACGCTCCTGCTGGTCCATGTCCGTAAAGTGGCGCGGCGGCTTACCTCGACGTGCATGGTCGGCCGCCAGAACGTCCCTGAAGGCACCGTCTTTGCCTCCGGGGGTGATGCCGGTTTCAGGCTCGGCACCGGTCATGTCGACATCTGTCATACCTCTACCTCATCCTGTATCAGCTACTCAACCCGCCAAAACTATGAAAAACACGTACAGTCAATTCCGATCACAGACCAGTGATCAAAAGGACCAGTGTGATGAATGGTGCGGACATGAGGATGGAATCCACCCTGTCCAGCACTCCGCCGTGGCCCTTGAGCAGGTGGCCCATGTCCTTGATCCCCAGGTCTCGTTTGATCAAAGATGCACTCAAGTCGCCCAAAGTGCCAGTGGCTCCGACCATGATGCCCATGAGCAGGGCGACCCACCAGATCCGCCCCCAATCCGCCATAGGATAGGTGGCCGCAAAGATGACCAGAGCGCCGACCAGACAGCAGAGCATGGAGCCTGCGAGACCCTCCAAGGACTTGCCGGGAGAGATGCGGGGCGCAATCTTATGCTTGCCGAAAAGCGAGCCGAAGAGAAGTCCACCGATGTCGCTTAGGGCAGGCAGGAAAATTACCATGAAGGCGTGCGCGGCAGGATGCCCGCCGAAGGTAGTGGGCAAGGTTATCAGACAGGCCAGGAGGGTGATGTAGACAACAGTCAAAAGAGTGACGCCCACATTGGCAAGTCTGCTTAACTGGCTCTCCCCTTTTGCAGCACCGTAGGAGGCATCGGCCATAGTCTGTGCATCCTTGCCCGACAGCTTGGCATTCACCGCCTTGAGCAGACGGCCACCCAGGCGATGATTGCGAGTGGCCGCAAGAGCCCCGATCAAGGCAGTGACCAGAACACCAGCGGTCATGACCACCACGTGGTCCGACGCGTAGAACGAGGCCAGCATAGTGGCCGCCGAGCAGATCCAGAGCTCTATCACCGGTATATGCAGACCTGCTGTGGCAAAGTCCACCCTGAGCTCCCAGAGACCCAGGGTCATGAAAATCACAATCAGATAGATGAATGCGTCGATTCGCACAAGGATGCAGGCCAGGATGATGACGACCAGAAGCGCTCCAGTGGCCACCGCCTGCGGCATGTTGCGCCCGGTCCGCTTGTTCAGGGTTTCGACGGCATCCTGACCTGTCTTCTCGGCGGAGCTTTCCTTGGTACTCATGAACAGTGGATCCTCCCAGGCGAATCAGACCTCGAGGATTTCCTTCTCCTTCGCATCCAGGAGCTGGTCGATCATGTCGTTCTTCTGCTTGGTGACGGTCTCCAGCTCCTTCTGCAGCCGGTTGCCCTCATCCTCGCCCAGATCGCCATCCTTGACCTTGCCCTCCAGCTCTTCCTTGACCTTGCGTCGAATGTTGCGGACAGCCACCTTGCCCTCCTCGGCCTTGTTCTTGGCCAGCTTGACATAGTCCCGGCGATGCTCCTCGGTCAGCTCGGGCATGGTGACCCTGATGACGTTGCCGTCACGGCTGGGGTTGACGCCCAGGTCCGAGTCGCGGATGGCCTTCTCGACTGCGCCTGCCTGAGAGGGGTCGAAGGGGGTAACGGCCAGGGTGCGGGGTTCCGGGACGCCAATGGATGCCAGCGACTTGATGGGCGTCGGAGTGCCGTAGTACTCCACCATGATGTCGTTGAGGAAGGAGGGGTTGGCACGCCCGGTCCTAATTCCCGAGAAGTTCTCCTTGGTCGCCTCGATGCTCTTGTCCATCTGCCTTCCGGCCTGGTCCACCACTGTGGTCATGAT
>NZ_JBVPQK010000121.1:0-7222 GCF_058197115.1 Bifidobacterium sp. POST2/T3 (B1) | reverse complement strand
GAGCACGGCGATCAGGTCTGCCCTGCCAAGTGGGAGCCCGGCGAGGACACCATCGAGCCCAGCCTGGATCTGGTCGGCCAGCTCTGATCCGCAGCTGCCAACATCGGGAACTCGCAGATCGGAAGCGACCAGGGCGGGTTCCCTTTTCTGTATTCACGACCAGCATCCAAAACAGCACATCCGTGCATTCCTTCGGAAGAGGCATTCATGACGGAAGACAAGAATCTTTATGACGTGGTCATCATCGGTGGCGGCCCTGCAGGCCTGAGCGCAGGACTCTACCTGGCTCGGGCGCGGTATCGCACCCTGATCCTGGAGAAGGACGACTTCGGCGGCCAGATCACCATTACGGCAGACGTGGTCAACTACCCGGGCGTGGCCAGCACTGACGGCCGCAAGCTGACCGAGACCATGCGCCAGCAGGCCCAGAACTTCGGAGCCGAGTTCATGAGCGCCGAGGCCACAGGCATCGAGGCCCAGGGCGACATCAAGGTGGTCCACACCTCCCGGGGCGATCTGCGCACCTTCGGCATCCTGATCGCCACCGGCGCCAGCCCCCGTAAGATCGGCTTCCAGGGCGAGCAGGAGTATGCAGGCCGCGGCGTGGCCTACTGCGCCACTTGCGATGGCGAGTTCTTCACCGGGCGTGAGGTCCTGGTGGTCGGCGGCGGGTTTGCGGCAGCTGAGGAGTCGGTCTTCCTGACCAAGTACGCCACCAAGGTGACCCTGCTGGTGCGCGAGGAGGACTTCACCTGCGATGCCGCCGTGGCTGACGAGGCCCGGAACAACGACAAGATCGAGATCCACTACTCCACCGAGCTCAAGGGGGTCTCCGCTGGCCCCGGCGGGCTGGTCGAGGCTACCATCCTGGACCGCAAGAGCGGGCAGACCACCACCTGGAAGCCCCAGGACGGCGGCACTTTCGGCGTCTTCGTCTTTGCCGGCTACGTGCCCCAGACCGGTATGCTCAAGGGCGTTGTGGATCTGGATGACCACGGCTACGTGCTGACCCACGACTACCTGGAGACCTCGGTGCCGGGCATCTACGCCGCCGGGGATCTGCGGGTCAAGAACCTGCGCCAGGTCATCACCGCCACCTCCGATGGGGCTGTGGCCGCCGTGGAGCTGGAGCGCTACGCCTCCAACATGTCGGACAAGACCGGCCTGGTGCCGCCGCGTCCCGAGGATTCCCCCTACGCCCGCTCCGAGCGGCAGGCCGAGAACTCCGCCCTGGCCTCGGGCACCTCGCCCGCGCCTGTGGCCCAGGAGCACGACCAGGCCCCGGCCAAGACTTCCGGCTTCTTCGGGCCGGACATCCGCAAGCAGTTGGACATGGTCTTCGGCAAGATGACCGGAAAGCTGGAGCTGGCCCTGGACCTGGACGGCAGCCAGGTCTCCAAGGAGCTGGAGGCCTTTGTGGACGAGCTGGTCGGGCTCTCCGGCGGCAAGCTGACCTCCAGGGTGGACTCCCGCACGGATGAGGACGGCAAGGATTACGATCCCGCCGGTGACCTGCCCGATGCCCGGCCCAGTGTGCGCATCTGCCGGTTGGACGATCAGGGCGTCTCCCAGCCGACCGGGTTGGCCTTCCATGGCGTGCCCAGCGGCCACGAGTTCAACTCCTTCGTCCTGGCCCTCTACAATGCGGCGGGCCCCGGCCAGCAGGTGGATCAGCCCACCTCGGACCGTATCGATGCCATCAAGGACCAGGTGGACGTGATGATGCTGGTCTCCCTGACCTGCACCATGTGCCCGACCACGGTCCTGTCCGCCCAGCGTGTGGCTGCCCAGAACGGCAAGGTGCGTGCCGAGGCTTACGACCTGGCCCATTTCCCCGAGCTGAAGGACCAGTACCAGGTCATGAGTGTCCCCTGCATCGTAATCCGCAAGGACGGCCAGGAGACTGTGGAGTTTGGCAAGAAGTCGGTTCCCGAAATGCTGGATCTGATCGGGGCCTGACCCTGGGTCCGAGCCTGAACAGAGTCTGAAAGGGCGCTGGTGTCACTGCTTTTCTGGCAGTGACACCAGCGCCTTTTCTGATATATGTTGCAGGTCTGCATTGGTGAAAAACTATGGATATTATCCGGAACTTATACAGTTTGATTAGGTTGCCGTATCAGCAGCCGCAGGAGTGACGGATGACCAGATCCGCCTTGATCAGTTGCACGTCAGGGACCTGGTCCGGATCCAAGGCCGCATTCATGGCACAGGCGGCGATTTTTTGGGTGTCCTGCTGCATGGTGGTCAGCTGCGGCCAGGTGTAGAGGGAGTCGACGGTACCGTCGAAGGAGACGATGGCCACGTCCTCGGGAATGCGTAGCCCGCGCTCATGCAGGGCCCGGAGTGCGCCCATGGCCTCCATGTCGGAACCGGCGAAAATGGCCTGGGGCTGGTGGTCGCTGTCCAGTAGCTTAAGCGTCGCCTGATACCC
Source organism: Bifidobacterium sp. POST2/T3 (B1) (assembly GCF_058197115.1). NCBI lineage: Bacteria > Bacillati > Actinomycetota > Actinomycetes > Bifidobacteriales > Bifidobacteriaceae > Bifidobacterium > Bifidobacterium sp. POST2/T3 (B1). Next base: position 4,791 of record NZ_JBVPQK010000121.1, on the reverse strand, counting down.
TCCTTCGCGAGTGAAGTAGGACCGTATGATGCGGCCGGCCGGCAGATTGTTGTTCTGATGGGCGGCATACCAGCCCCGCACGCGATCATCGGTCCGGTCCTCCTCAGGGCCGCCGTAGAGCATGTCCACGCTGCAGAACTTATGCCCTATCAGGTGTTCGGTGGCGGTCATGGCCGAGGAATAGAAGTCAGTTGAAACGCTCTTGGCGTTCATGACCCTCCGAGGCTGATCCATAAAGATGAATCGGCTCTGGTCGAGGGGCGCCATGCTGATTTGGTCGTAGGTGCGCGAGGTTGAAAGGAAAATGGCATCAACATTGCGTTCGATCAGTTTGCTGATTGCATCCTCTTCCAGGTCCGGGTCCCCTTTGACGTTCATGAACATCAAGGAATACCCGTGGCGGGATGCGGCCGATTGCAGCTCGTTGTAAATGCCGGCGCTGAAAGGGTTGGAGGAGTCCGGGACGATGACGGCCATCATCTTTGAAAACCCGGTACGCAGTGCGCGGGCAGTGGTGTTGGGGCGGTAATCAAGCAGCTTGGCCGCGCGCCGCACCTTTTCTGAAGTTGCCGGCGCAACCCTTCTTGGCCCGTTGTTGAAGACATAGCTGACCACAGCAGTCGAAACCCCCGCCAGCCGTGCCACATCAGCCCTGGTGGCCCGCTTCTGGCGTTGTTGATTTGTAGACGTCTCTGTCATGATTGCCCCCATTCCTGACGGTGAGACCCAGTTTAGTAAAAATATCTAAAGAATGATTTACACGAGTAGATTATATCAAGGCATAGCCAGCTTTGGAAATATTGGATGAGCAAGATTTTATGACTCCTCTTTTAATAACTCAATAATAAGAACGATTTAGAGGTCCATGAAAGTTGCTTGATTCGGATTTGCTCGTCGTACAGGAATTTGACAGTATAATCTACACGTATATACTCGGATATACCAAGACGGCGCAGTCGGTTGATAACTGTGACGCCTCATGGAAATAAACGACCTACAAAGGAGTGGTTGATGAGGAAAGGCAAAATGGTCATCGCAGGCCTCTGCTGTGCGCTTGCACTAACACCTTTGGGTGCATGCGGCGGATCGTCATCAGGCTCGAGCGGTACCAAGACGATTGAATTTATGACCATGCAGTCGACGGGTACGCCTCAGCTGAAAGTCATCACCAAGCTGGCCAGGGCTTTCGAAGCAAAGAATCCTGACATCAAGATCAAGGTTGATCCAGGTACCAATAACAACGAAAATGACATCAAAGTCCGTCTGGCTGGCCACAATCCGCCGGATATCTGGGCTACGCACGGTTGGTCCCGTGACCGTTATGGCAACTTCCTTGAGCCCATGCAGAACCGTCCCTGGGCCAAGAGATTGAAGCCGTTGGGGAATGCTGTGTACAAGACCTCCGATGGCAAGTTCTATGCTCTGCCTGCAGATATTCAGGTTTCCGGCATACTGTACAACGAAACCGTTCTGAAGAATGCCGGAATTGATCCCAAGTCCATCACTACTTGGGATGCCTTCAAGAAGGCCTGCGATACACTCAAGGCCGCCGGGCAGACGCCGATTATTACCTCGCCCAAGGATCCCGGTCCCAATGGCAGCATTGCCGATTTCATCCTTCCAGGCATGTATACGGAGAGCGAGCTGAAAAGCCTGAAGAACGGACAATTCAATACCAAGGTCTACGAGAAGTACGCAACCATGGTCAGCGATTGGAGGGATTCCGGTTACTTTAACGTGGATTACACCTCAGCGACGCTTGACGATATCGCCAGGCTGATGGCCGCTGATAAGGCTGGCTTCTTCTTCCGGTCGAACACGAACGCGCAGTTGATCGAATCCTATAACCCTAAGGTCAAGCTGGGCATGATGCCTGTTCCTTCTAGCACGGGCAAGCCCTACTTCTCGACTGGCGAGGACATGCTGACCTTCGGCGTATCCAAGACCAGCAAGAACAAGGACGCCGCAATAAAGTTCATTGATTTTATTGCTGAGCCCGCCAACCTGCAGCAGCTGGTGAATGTCAGTATGAACAATTCAGCCTTGACTGGCGTCAAGTCAGCCCTGGGCCAGTTCCAAGAGACCTACGACTACTGGATGAATGATCAGAAGACTAAGACCGTACCCCTCTTCGACAGGACCTATCTGCCCGGCGGCATGTACAACACCCTGGCTAAGTCCACAGATGGGCTGATCACCGGTCAACTGAATCCACAGAGCGCTGCCGATCAGGCAAAGACCTCCTTCGACAGTCTCCAAACAAAGAAGTAATCGCTTAATTCGGGAGATATATAAGGAGCGCAGAAATGGCTGATGACACGAATCGGAGTGTAGTCAACCAGCCCACCAGGGGAGCAAATGGGGCGGGCGTGGACCCAATCCCCAGCTCTCCCTGCAAAAAGGCTGAAACGGGCACTGTGGTGGTGCATCGGTACAAGAAGTTCGCTGGTTCGTCCATCAATCTCTTTTACCTGCCTGCTGTGGTGCTGCTGGTGGTATTCATCATCTACCCATTGATATCAGGCATCGAGCTTTCCTTTACTAATTGGGATGGTTATGACGATGCGAAGGCATTCATCGGCTTTGACAACTACAAGCAGATGTGGACTGATGCGAATTTCAAACAAGTGGTGGTGAACACATTCATCTATGGCATCGGCAGCACTGTTGTGCAACAGGTGCTGGGTCTGGCGTTGGCGCTCCTGCTCAATGCCAAGATCAAAGGCCGTACCCTGATTCGTGCCATAATCTATCTTCCCGCCCTTGTGGCTCCTGTGGTCATGGGAATCATGTACTACTTCATTTTCCAGTACCAGCAGGGAGCCTTGAACGCCATGCTGACTGCCATGGGGTTCCACAAGGTCGCCTGGTTTAACAACGCCGGGTTCTCGGTAGCCATTATCGTTCTGGTCAATTCCATACAGTTCGTCGGCATATCCATGATTATCTACTTGGCCGGTCTGCAAACCATGGATCAGGAGGTTGTTGAGGCCGCCGAGGTCGATGGGGCCCATGGATGGAAGAAATTCTGGAATATAACCCTTCCTCTGTTGGCACCTTCATTCACGACCAGTGTGGTGCTCAACCTTATCGGCGGCCTCAAGCTTTATGACATCGTCAAAGTGCTGACCAACGGAGGTCCTGGCTATGCGACGAACTCGATCTCCACTTACATCGGAATCACCTACTTTGACAATCAGACTGCAGGATATGCCTCTGCCATCGGGGTATTCCTGTTCATTCTGATCGCCATAGTGACCTGGCTGGTCAATAAGGGCTTGGCCAAGCTGGACTGGGAGGCCTGAGATGAGTCGAAACAGCAAGTTTTCTGAGAAACATACGGCGGCTCGGGCATACAGCAGGGGAAGGTGGGCTATCTATCTTTTCCTGGTCATCGTCTGCATTTGCCAGCTACTTCCCTTCTACCTGGCTATTACAACATCGTTTAAACCTTCTGATGATCTGTCGCCCTCCGTGGTTATGCGCACGCATGACCTGGCCTGGAGCAATTGGTCGGAGGCCATTGGCGAGGGCGGCATCCTCCACGCTGTTCTGAACAGCGCCATTGTGACTGTTGGGGCTACCTTCCTGGTTTGTGTGTTTGGCGCAGCCGCCGCCTATCCGCTGGCACGCCGGATGACTAGGTGGAACAAGTATGTATCCGCCTTCATCCTGTCCATGATGATGATTCCTCCTATGAGCATCATGGTGCCGCTGTACAGTTTTCTGGTCAAAATCGGCGGAATCAATAACTACTGGGGAATTATTCTGGTGCTGACCGCCCTGAAGTTGCCTCTGTCGGTCTTCCTCTATACGGCTTTTATCAAGGCGATTCCTCCGGCTATTGATGAGGCTGGTGCTCTGGACGGCGCCACCCATTTGCAGGTGTTCGGCCGTCTGATTCTGCCAATGCTCAAGCCAGTTACCGCAACGGTGATTATCATGACAGGTTCTTCCGTCTGGAATGAATATGCCCTGTCGAGCTATATTCTTACCGATCCACAGGCCCAGACCATCGCCCCCCGCGTGGCCTCCTTCTTCTCGGCTAACGCAAACAATCTTGGCATTGCCGCGGCCGCAGCCCTGATCGCCGCTGCTCCAATTGTGGTGGCGTACATGTTCCTGCAGAAGTACTTCATTGCGGGCATGGTCGCGGGTTCGGTTAAGTAATTGAGGTAGAAAACCGATCAAGCAATAAAGGAGTTGGTGACACCCATGATTGTCTTCCCGGGGAATGACCTTGGTGGGCCCGAAACTACTCGTCTGGCACTGGCCTCCCCACGGCCTGGCGGGGATCTGCCGAAGGTGCTGGGCGTGCAGGCTGCACCATGTTTCGACGGCTGCGGAGGTGCGGAGGTGACCAACCTCAATACTTCCCTCCTGCTTGAGCACGCTACAGGAGTCTACCTGCATCCCGGCCTGACCGGGCATCGGATCGCCCAAGACCCCGAGGGTATCCAAGCCGGGCGCTCATGGTCGCCTCGATTCCTGGTGGAAGGCCAGCCCGAGCAGACCGACAACTCGCTAACCATCAAGGCCCGTGACGAGGATGCCCAGCTTGCGCTGGAGACCAGGGTGGAGGCCATGGCCGGCGGTTCCCTGCGGATTCGCCACACCCTGCGCAACCTGGGTGCCGATTCTTTCCTGCTGGAGGGTCTGGAGGTCCGCCTGCCCCTGGACGACCAGCAGACCCAGATTCTGGACTTCGCCGGCAGGCACGAGCGTGAGCGCAGCCCCCAGCGCCATGACCTGGCCGACGGGGCCTGGGTGCGCGAGTTCCGCTGGGGCCGC
>NZ_JBVPQK010000120.1:0-7273 GCF_058197115.1 Bifidobacterium sp. POST2/T3 (B1) | reverse complement strand
GCGGCCCCAGCGGAACTCGCGCACCCAGGCCCCGTCGGCCAGGTCATGGCGCTGGGGGCTGCGCTCACGCTCGTGCCGGCCGGCGAAGTCCAGAATCTGGGTCTGCTGGTCGTCCAGGGGCAGGCGGACCTCCAGACCCTCCAGCAGGAAGGGATCGGCGCCCAGGTTGCGCAGGGTGTGGCGAATCCGTAGGGAACCGCCGGCCATGGACTCCACCCTGGTCTCCAACCCAAGCTGGGCATCCTCGTCACGGGCCTTGATGGTCAGCGAGTCGGCGGTCTGCTCGGGCTGGCCCTCGACCAGGAATCGAGGCGACCAGGAGCGCCCGGCCTGGATGCCCTCGGGACCCTGGGCGATCCGATGCCCGGTCAGGCCCGGATGCAGGTAGGTGTTCTGTGCATGCTCCAGCAGCAGGGGCGAATGGGTCGAGGTCCAGGCGGGGGTCTGTTCCAAGCCATTCAGGTCGGGACCCGCATAGAGCCCCCTGACGTCAGGAATATCGGCACCCGGCGTAATGGGCCCCAGGGCCATATAGGTGAATGGCTGATCAGAATGGACCGGCTGTGGAAAGAGCATGAAAAATCCTTTAGTAACTACGGCACAAATGTGCAAAAACAACAATGCTTGATGAACCAGTGAGCCGCCCAGCCCACTGCAGTCGGGCGGCTCCTGATTGATAGACTACTTGACTGCTCCGGCCACCATCCCTGCAATGAAGTACTTTTGCAGGAACATGTAGGCGACCACCATGGGGGCTGCCGCAATCAGGGATGCCGCTGCAGCGACGCCCAGATTGTTGGTATTGGCCGAGAAGAAGGAGGCCACGCGAGGGGCGATGGTCTGGGCCGAGGGGTCGGTCAGGATGTAGCTGGACAGGGCGTAGTCGTTCCATACTGTCGAGCCGGTCATGATGATCACGGTCGCCGTCACCGGCTTGAGCATGGGCAGGACCAGGCGCATGAAGACCTGGAGCTTGTTGGCTCCGTCCAGCTCGCCGGCCTCGTCAATCGCCGGAGGTATGGCCTTGATGAAGGCCGTGTAGAGGAAGACCGACAGAGGCAGGTTGGTGGCCGTCAGCACCGCGATGATGCCCCAGTAGTTGTTCACCCCGCCGATCTTCACCAGGAAGGAATAGAGGGGGACCAGAATGCTCAGGGGCGGAATCATCATCATGGAGAGGATGAAGGCCGAGACCAGCTTGTTGAACCGGGTCAGACGACGAGCCAGGGGGTAGGCCGCTGCCGCTCCCAGGATGCAGACCAGGGCCGTCGTCCCCACGGTCACCACCACGCTGTTGAGCACGGATTTGAGGATGCCGCCCTCATTGACGGCTTCGGACCAGTTGGACCATGCCATGTCATGGGTGCGCATGCTCAGCGCCGAGCTCAGATCATCCGAGGGTTTGAGCGAGGTGGTGATCGCCAGGTAGAAGGGCAGGAGCTGGCAGAGGCAGACGATGACCAGGAAGAGGTAGATGGCCCAGCGCCCACGCTGGTATGACCGCTCAGCAGGGGTCATCGCATTCTTGTTCTTGCTAGCCATGTCAGGCCTCCCAATCCAGCTTGGCCAGCCCCTTGTTGACCAGCCAGGTCACGATGGCAATCAGGACGAAGAGGAAGACCCCGATGGCCGAGGCATACCCGGCCGCCTGGTTGTCGAAGTAGATCGTGCCGATATAGGTCGAGATGGAGTTGGTCGAATACCCGGGACCACCGCCTGTCAGCACCTTGACCATGTCGTAGAGCTTCAGTCCTCCGATCAGGTTCAGGACCACGCTGGTCGTGAAGGCGGGCGCCAGGAGCGGCAGGGTGATGTTCCAGAACTTCTTCCAGCCGGATGCCCCATCGACCTCGGCGGCCTCGACCACCTCCTGGTCCATGGTCTGCAGACCGGCCAGGTAGATGATCATGGAGACGCCGACGAACTGGATGGAATTCACCAGCACGATGATGCAGACCGAGAACCCGGCATTGTTGAACCAGGCCACCTTGTGCAGACCCAGCGCCGTCATGACGGCGTTCAGAGCGCCCTGCTGGTACTGGAAGACGAAGTAGTACATGATGCCCATGATGACCGGGGCCACCAGGGCGGGCAGGTAGATGATGGCCCTGATCAGGGTGCGCCCCTTGATCTTGGCGTTCAGCAGCAGCGCCAGAGCCAAGCCCAGGATCTGCTGGAGCACTGTGCTGCCGATGCCGTAGATGAAGGTGTTGATGACCACCTGCTTGAAGTTGGTGTCAGTCAGCATCTGCTTGTAGTTGGCCAGCCCCACGAAGGATTTGGCGTCGTTGTACCCGTCCCAGTTGGTCAGAGAAAGCTCGATCCCCGACAGGAGCGGATAGATGATGAAGATCACCAGGAGGATGACGGCAGGAAGATAGAAGAGATTGATCGAGGCACCCCTGAAGCGGCGACGACGCGGGGAGGGACCCCTGCCGTGGCCAACGGATGCATCCCTGCCATCCCCATGTAACGGTGATCCGGATTGGGTGTCCTGCGAAGGAATCGCCCCTGAGCGACTATCTGTCATGACTCGACTCCTCTTGGTCTACTAATCAGGAAGACTTCTGGCCATACAGGCTGTTGAAGGAGGTCTTGACCTGATCTGCAGCGGCCTGTGCAGTCAGCTGACCGGTCAGCAGACCGTCGGTCGACTTGGCCAAGGTGTTGTACATGCCGTTGGGCAGGTACTTGCGGTCGAAGAAGGGGACCAGCTTGGTCTTCTTCTCGTTCACCCAGTAGTTGTAGGTCGGCTCGAACTGCCCCAGTGCGGACTTGACGCCGGTCAGGGCCGAATCGTTCATGCTCACGTCGACCAGCTTCTGCAGGTTTTCAGGCTCGGCCATGAAGTCGATGAACTTCAGCGCCGCGTCCTTGTTCTTGCTGGTCTTGGAGACGCCGAAGGTCAGGGTGTCCTCGCCGGTGGAGAAGTAGGGCTTGCCGACCTCGGCGGGAACCGGCATCATGCCCAGCTTGACGTTGGGGTTGTAGGATTCGATCAGCTGGGAGCTGCCGTTGGCGCGGAAGGAGAAGCCGACCTTGTCCTGGGCCATCAGCCTGGAAATGTCATCCTGGGAGGCGGAGGTGTAATCCACATTGAACCAGCCGTCCTTGGCCCACTTGGCCACCCTGGTGGTGTACTTCTCGTAGACCGCGGTGTCGAACTTGCCCTTGGAGAGATCCTTGAGCTGGCTTTCGTCGTACATGCCCGGAAGCATGTAGTCTGCAAGGTCCCCGTTGGGGCCCGCGTCCTTGTTGGAGGAGATGAGCGGAGTGTATCCGGCGGCCTTCAGCTTCGTGCAGGCCTGCTCAAAGGCGTCCCAGGTGTCGATGGACTTGGGATCGATGCCGACCGCATCCAGGACCGTCTGGTTGTACATGATGCCCGACACCTGGATGTCGGCGGGCAGGGCGTAGAACTTGCCGTCCTTGGTCTTGAAGACATCGTTGCCTATCGGCTTGAGCCGCTTGGCCCAGGGCCTATTCTGCAGCGGCTCCAGGAAGTTGCCGTACCGGTCGCGCGACCAGCCGTGGGTGTTCCAGATGTCCGGAGGGTTGTGGCCCGCCAGACGAACCTTGATGTCGTTCTCGTTGTTGTTGGTGCCCGGAACCATCTTGATGGTGATGTCCGGATTCTTGGCCTCGAACTTCTTGCCCAGGCCCTGAAGAGCCTTGAGCTGGGGGGTTCCCGTAGACTGCATGGTCATGAATTCCACGGTCTTCTTGCCCCCGGAGGAGGAAGAGCCGCAGGCAGCCAATGAGGTTATTGCCATAGCGCAGCAGATGCCGACCGCCGCCACCGTCTTGATCCTATTCATCAACCACTCCTTCGTAGGTTGCTTCGTTGCCGAACATGTTCCATGCGAACAGGAACTCATTCGTGTTTCTTAATATACACGAGTAGATTTATCTGTCAAATATCTGACGCCGATTGCCTGAACAGCTGCTTTTGAAGACAAGGGCTTTCGCAACGGCTGGAAATTTGGTGCCATTTCCCTTGCTTTTCCGGCTATAGCCCGGCATGTGCGGACAGGTCAATGGCGGTGTAGAACGGAGTTTGAAAACAATATCAATTCGAGTAGATTCTATATTCCGGGTAGCATGAATTGAGACTGGTGAATAGGCAGATGGGATCGAGCTCTGATGGCTGCAAACGATAAGAAACTCCGACAACGCAGAAGGGCCACACGCACGGATGTGGCCAAGCTGGCCAACGTCTCCACGGCGGTGGTCAGCTACGTCTTCAACAACGGGCCCAGGGCAGTGGCCCCGGACACATCCAAGCGGGTGCGCGAGGCGGCGAAGCTGCTGAACTACCACCCCAACCCCACGGCGCGTGCCCTGCGCACCGGGTATTCCAAGATGCTGGGCGTCATCGTGCCGGATTCGTCCAACCCCTTCAGCGCCGGTATCTACGACGAGCTGCAGACGGTGGCCATGCGGCGGGGGTACTCAGTCCTCTTCATGAACGTGCGCAGCGACCCCGAATTGGAGGAGCAGTCCATCAGGCAGCTGCTGGAGCGCAACGTCGATGCCATTTTCCTCTCATCCTCGCGCAGCTACACACAGCTGAGCATGGCTCATCTTGAGGAGAGCCGCTTCGTCTTCATGGACCAGCCCCACCGGGTGGCCAACGCCAAGAGCGTGTCGACCGATTTCTTCCACTCTGGCCTGACCGCCACCCAGCACCTGATCGAGCACCGGCACTGCAGCGTCGACATGCTCTTTGGCGGCTCCCCCGACGACCGGGGCGACGCGCGAATCCAGGGCTGGTATGCGGCCCACCAGAACGCCAACCTGCCCGCCGGCAGGATCCGCCAGGCCTTCTTCACACGCGAGGGCGGCTATCGCGCCACCTTGGACCTGATCGACAGCGGCAAGCCGCCCCAGGCCATTTTCGCCGGTTCCGACATGGAGGCCATGGGCGCTCTTCGGGCCCTGCATGAGCGCGGGCTGCGCATCCCCGAAGACGTGGCCATCGTCTCCTTCGACGGCACCATCGACTCCCTCTACACCTGGCCTCAGCTGACCACCATGCAGCAGGACACTGCGAAAATCGCCTCCTGCGCCATCAATGCGGCCTTGGAGCCGGACCAGGTTCCCGACGTGCAGATCATCAAGGCGGATCTGGTCGTCCGTCACTCCTGCGGCTGCTGAAGCGACAACTAATTAAGCCATGTGAACCCCGGATATTATCCATAGTTTTTCATTCATACAGACCAGCGGCATACATCAGAGAAGGCGCTGACATCATCGCCACAAAGGCATTGATGCCAGCGCCTTCTCAGACTCTGTTCAGGCTCAGACCCAGGGTCATGCCCCGATCAGATCCAGCATTTCGGGAACGGACTTCTTGCCGAACTCCACGGTCTCCTGGCCGTCCTTGCGGATCACGATGCAGGGGACGCTCATGACCTGGTACTGGTCCTTGAGCTCGGGGAAGTGGGCCAGGTCGTAGGCCTCGGCGCGCACCTTGCCGTTCTGGGCCGCCACCCGCTGTGCGGACAGGACCGTGGTCGGGCACATGGTGCAGGTCAGGGAGACCAGCATCATCACGTCCACCTGGTCCTTGATGGCATCGATCCGGTCCGAGGTGGGCTGATCCACCTGCTGCCCGGGGCCCGCTGCATTGTAGAGGGCCAGGACGAAGGAGTTGAACTCGTGACCGCTGGGCACGCCATGGAAGGCCAGCCCGGTCGGCTGGGAGACGCCCTGGTCGTCCACGCGGCAGATGCGCACGCTGGGGCGGGCATCGGGCAGGTCGCCGGCGGGATCATAGTCCTTGCCGTCCTCGTCCGTGCGGGAGTCGACCCTGGAGGTCAGCTTGCCGTCGGAGAGCCCGACCAGCTCGTCCACGAAGGCCTCCAGCTCCTTGGAGACCTGGCTGCCGTCCAGATCCAGGGCCAGCTCCAGCTTTCCGGTCATCTTGCCGAAGACCATGTCCAGCTGCTTGCGGATGTCCGGCCCGAAGAAGCCGGAGGTCTTGGCCGGGGCCTGGTCGTGCTCCTGGGCCACAGGCGCGGGCGAGGTGCCCGAGGCCAGTGCGGAGTTCTCGGCCTGACGCTCGGAGCGGGCGTAGGGGGAATCGTCGGGACGCGGCGGCACCAGGCCGGTCTTGTCCGACATATTGGAGGCGTAGCGCTCCAGCTCCACGGCGGCCACAGCACCATCGGCGGTGGCGGTGATGACCTGCCGCAGGTTCTTGACCCGCAGATCCCCGGCGGCGTAGATGCCCGGCACCGAGGTCTCCAGGTAGCCGTGGGTCAGCACGTAGCCATGGTCGTCCAGATCCACCACGCCCTTGAGCATGCCGGTCTGGGGCACGTAGCCGGCGAAGACGAAGACGCCGAAGGTGCCGCCGTCCTGGGGCTTCCAGGTGGTGGTCTGCCCGCTCTTGCGGTCAAAAATGGTGGCCTCGACCAGCCCGCCGGGGCCTGCGGAGACACCCTTGAGCTCGGTGGAGTAGTGAATTTCGATCTTGTCGTTGTTCCGGGCCTCGTCAGCCACGGCGGCGTCGCAGGTGAAGTCCTCCTCGCGCACCAGCAGGGTCACCTTGGTGGCGTACTTGGTCAGGAAGACCGACTCCTCGGCTGCCGCGAACCCGCCGCCGACCACCAGGACCTCGCGCCCGGTGAAGAACTCGCCATCGCAGGTGGCGCAGTAGGCCACACCGCGGCCCGCGTACTCCTGCTCGCCCTGGAAGCCTATCTTGCGGGGGCTGGCGCCGGTGGCAATCAGGATGCCGAAGGTGCGCAGGTCGCCCCGGGAGGTGTGGACCACCTTGATGTCGCCCTGAGCCTCGATGCCGGTGGCCTCGGCGCTCATGAACTCGGCTCCGAAGTTCTGGGCCTGCTGGCGCATGGTCTCGGTCAGCTTGCGGCCGTCGGTGCTGGCCACGCCCGGGTAGTTGACCACGTCGGCCGTGATGGTGATCTGGCCGCCGAAGTCGTCCTTCTCCAGGATCAGGGTGCGATACCGCGCCCGGGCCAGGTAGAGCCCTGCGCTCAGGCCTGCAGGGCCGCCGCCGATGACGACCACGTCATAAAGATTCTTGTCTTCCGTCATGAATGCCTCTTCCGAAGGAATGCACGGATGTGCTGGTGTTGGATGCTGGTCGTGAATACAGAAAAGGGAACCCGCCCTGGTCGCTTCCGATCGGCGAGTTCCCGATGTTGGCAGCTGCGGATCAGAGCTGACCGACCAGATCCAGGCTGGGCTCGATGGTGTCCTCGCCGGGCTCCCACTTGGCAGGGCAGACCTGATCGCCGTGCTC
>NZ_JBVPQK010000119.1:0-7318 GCF_058197115.1 Bifidobacterium sp. POST2/T3 (B1) | reverse complement strand
TGGTCTGGAAGACCCAACGGGTCACGCCCTCGGTGCGGCCGCCCTCCAGGGTTCCCTCGGCGGTGCGGCTGTCCAGGTCCTGATGGGAGGCGGGAGGCATGTTGGACAGAACCGTCCAGGATGCGGGGGCATCCACGGTGAAGTCGAAGACGGCCTTGATGTCCGGCTGGTCGAAAACAGCATAGACCCTGCGGGCGTCGGGTACCTCGAACTGGGAGTAGAGGTAGACGTTGCCATCCGAGGGATCCACGCTACGATGCAGACCCTCGCCTGTGCGTGAATACCGGCAGAGGGCCTCCACCCGCAGCTGGTTGTGCTCACGCAGGTCGTTAAGCTCAATCCGGTCGTCCCGGAAGGCCAGGGCCGGGTCCAGACGCCGGCCGTTGAGCTCGATCAGGCTGATCTGGTCGGCGATCAGATCCACAAAGGTGGACTCCCCCGGCCGAGCATCAAAGTCGATCAAAGCTGTGGAGGGGAAGGTGGCAGGCCCCTTGGTCAGGTCAAGATTGACCTTGTAGCTGACATTGGATACGACGACGGCTCGCTCTTCGGCTTCCACACGAGTCAAATTTGCTCCAGGCATAGGTTCCTTTCCTTATTATCCGGTTGGTTCCGCTAGGCGTACGGACCGACAAGGGGGCCGAGGCTCCCCCGAGCCAATCACTGCTCATGCAGAACAAGTTTAGCTAACCGTATCGAGCGAGAAACAGCGCATCAGAAACTAATTACTGATCCTTAAGCATCGTTGAGTATCGTCACTTTAAACCTGCTTAAAGTAAGAAACTTCAGGAAAGGCATAGTTTTGACTTTGTTGACTGAAAGGGTCTTCTGTATATAGATGAACTCCTGTACGCTCAAAAGAACATTGAGGTTAAAACTTGAACTTCTCGATACGATCCTCGCTGGTCAGGATTCATCAGTCTGAGATCCTGCTAGGGCTATTTCTTACTCACCTGTATCAATTAATTTGCTCATATCATCTGGTTCAAGCTTCATAATGAGATCTTGAAATCTCACTAAATACATCAATCTCTCAACTGCAACTAAAAGTGCAAGGATTTGGCAACTGGATCAAATCTTTGAAAAATACCTGGTGAAAAAATACTGACAGTCGAGTAGACACCGATCGGGTAAATTATACGTATAAAATTGTTTAGCAGCGCGGAATGTTACAGTTGGCAACTCCACTGAACTGGTATGCGATTGATCTATCCTGCATTCCTCAAAACACAATCTGACCATTATTGACCACATGAATTAAGTATGCTATCGTCGGTGGTTGAAACGTTTCGACGGATCTTTAGAGGTGAAGATGCCTGGCATAAAAGACGTAGCTCAACTAGCTAACGTATCAGTAAGCACGGTCTCATATGTCTTTTCCGGCAAACGTACCATTTCTCCGAAAACGGCTGAAAAAGTTCGGCAAGCTGCAGATAGACTCGGCTACATACCTGATGCTAGCGCGCAGGGCTTGCGAGGGGGGCATAACCGGATCCTCGCCTTAAGCGGACCTATTCACGATGGCATGAACCAGGACCAATACAATACATATTTCCTGGAAACAGCCAAGCGGGCAAAAGATGCTGGGTACGACGTACTCATGCTGACCAGTGAAGATGCGGTATTCGACATTCAGCGAGTGACAGGCAGCAACTTAGTCGAAGGAGTGATTCTCCTTGATTTGAAACACCACGACTTACGCGCTGCCCTAGCTAACAAGTACAACAAACCATGCGTGGCCATCGGTTACCCAATGGAGCATCAAGACTGCGCTTGCATCGACATCAATTTCACTAAGATGGGGCAGAAGGCCGCTCGCACTCTCTACGACCTAGGCCACCGGTCTATCGCCTTCCTTAGAGGACCGGAAGATGGTTATAAGCGTGGAGCCGGGTATATGATTCTTTTCTATAGAGCCCTTTTTCAAGAGACCGAACGCTTAGGCATTAAGTTAGTTGAATCAGGACCCGTGGATTACAACAACTTCGATGCCGATCAGTTTACCCAAACCATTCTCAGAAGTCCGGCGCATCCCACAGCCCTCATCAACCAGTCTGGATCGGATGTACTCAACGCAGTGCTTGATTCCATGGAAAATGCCGGAATTTCCGTTCCTAATGACTGCTCTATTCTCTCCTGCGGAACCACGTTAGAAAAAAAATTAATTCGACTGCCCATCAGTGAAATGCCACTCACCCCAAGTCGGCTTTGTACAGAAGCTGTGCATCTACTTCGCGAAGCTATAGAGAAAAAACGCGACATTAGGGGCTTGGTTCGTCTTTTCCCGCCAGAGTTAGTCGACCGTGGATCCTTGGCCAACATGAGATCTTTGCAGAATGGAGGTTCAATATGACATAAAACTATGATTATGCAAGCAATAAAAGGCGAAGCAACGATGCTCGTTATACTTCAAACCGAAATCCATCAGTAGCGCAATCTAAGTGAACAAAACAGATAATAGATGTTTCACTATCGAAACGTTTCAATATTTGAATCAATGCATTCACGCGAGAATAAGGGAAAGAGAAAGATGAAAATAAGAAAAGCACTGGCTACGATACTAGTTGCCACGTCAGCGGTAGCCACCCTGACTGCTTGCGGCAGCAATGGGAGCCAGCAGGAAGAGGAAAAACCTGAGAGCATCTCGTTCTGGCACTATGATAAGGAAACCTCCGCCCAAACCATAGCTTGGAAGCAAGCAGCTGCCGATTTCACCAAGAAGACCGGGGTTAAAGTTAAATTTGAAGTGAAGTCCTTCGCTCAGATAGCTCAAAATAGCAGCCAGTTTCTGAATTCGGACCAAGCTCCAGACATCATGGAATCCAACAGAGGCAACGGCAGCGCTGGGATGCTATCCTCTATGGGCCTCCTGACAGACCTAAGTCCCTATGTCAAGAAGTACGGATGGGACAAAAGAGTAACCCCTGCTGATGCATCTATGGCCAAGTATGACGATAAAGGAGTCATGGGTGGCGATACCTGGTACGGTGCCCCTAACTACGCCGAGTATCAACGCGTGTTCTACAACAAAGACATGTTCAAAAAGTACAATATCAAAGAGCCTACCACTATGGCAGAGTTTGAAGAAGCCTGCCAAAAATTTAAAGATGCCGGGGTGACACCGATTGCTGCTGACGCTGGCGAATTCGGTGTGATGTGGCTCTGGTGGCAACTGGTTTCAACTAAGGCCGACAAAGGTTTCATCCAGGATTGGCAAATGTACAAGCACCCGGTAAATTGGAAGGACGAATCTCTTACATACGCTACAGAAACCCTGAATGACTGGCTCAACAAGGGTTACATCTCCCGCAATGCCACTGGTCTAAAAGGGGAAGATACCACTGTTTCCTTCATCAAAGGCGAGTACCCGATCTACCAAACCGGCACCTGGGATCAAGGCCGTTTTGAGGAGCAAATCAAATTTGACTGGGATGGTTCTATCCTGCCTGGTTCTAAATTCGCTCAAGGATGCACCGGCAATCTGCTGACTATTCCCGAAAAGAGCAAGCATAAGGAGTTAGCCGCCCAACTGATTGATCTCGTACTCTCCAAAAAAGAGCAGAATGGGATCGCCAAGCATGGGGGAATTCCTGTGGCAGCGGATAACGGCAGCATCGACAACCCCAAGAACAAAGCCATGGCTGAGGAGTATGCAAAGTTCTCCAAGAAGAACGCACTCTCCTATTACCCTGACTATCCTGCCGCTAATCTGACTGATGCCATACCGGCTGCTTTCCAGGAGCTTGTCAACGGCACCAAGAACCCGGATCAAACCCTGAACGCCATCAAGGATGCCTATACTTCAGGCGTCAAAGACATGGACGTCAAGGACTAGGCTCCACGCAATCCAATCATTATCTGGGCTGGACGGTGCTTGTCATGTTCGGAAAGCACCGTCCATCCTTCCAATACCAACTAGCTAATAAGGAGATCGGGAGGCTGCCATGTCCCAAGGCGCTAGCAGTAAACAGTCGACAGCGTCAAGACTGCCCGGCAACAAATCGACTAAGTTCATTCCCTATCTGATTCCAGGAATATTGTCCTTGGCCGTAATCATCATTGTTCCCTTCATCTGGAATATTTACCTCAGCTTTACACGCTGGCGTGGTGTCGGTCCGGTTCGATTCGTGGGCCTGCACAACTGGCAACGGCTAATCAGCGACGCGACTTTCTGGAAATCATTCATCAACTCTTTCTGGATCATCGTGGCAATAGTCGTCATCCCCACCATTTTGGGTCTACTTATTTCATCTGTCCTGACAGATGTGATTCAGAAAAAGTTCAACTCCGGCAGTGCCTCTTTCATCCGGGCGCTCTACTATCTACCCCAGTTGCTTCCAGTGGCAGTGGCTTCCATCATTATGGGCTGGATCTTCCGGCCGGACGACGGCGCTTTCAATGCAGTCCTTGAAAAGATAGGACTTGGCGGTCTCCAGCACAACTGGCTGGGAGACCCAGGCAGCGCATTGCCCGTACTCATGTTCATCTTGATCTGGATACAGCTGGGCTACCCAATTGTCATTTTCATGTCCGGGCTGCAGCGCGTTGACCCCGAACTCTACGAAGCCGCCAGCCTAGATGGGGCCAACTGGTGGCAGAAGTTCAGAGTAGTAACCCTCCCATCCATTATCCCAGAACTCCTGGTAGTCATTCTGACCGCCACCATTGGAGCCTTGAAAACCTTCGGGCCAGTCTACCTGCTGACCAAGGGCGGACCCGGCACAAGCACCATTGTGCCTTCCTACTACTCCTACAATCAGTTCTTCCAACTTCATCAAGTGGGTTACGGTGCTGCAATCTCCACAGCCCTGACCATTGTGATTATCGTCTTTTCTATCGTGTTCACCCTGATTCAGGGACGCGTCGAAAAGAACATGGACTAGAGAGGGGAAACCATGACACAAGCAAATGCGGAAATGGTAACCGAACAGTCAGGCTCCAGACTTCCAATCACATCCAATGACAAGAAAAGCAAGCATATTCGTAGTTGGGGCAACTGGGTGGCTCTGATCCTCCTTGTTCTGGGCGCGGTCATCATGCTCTTCCCTCTGCTCATCTTAGCCATGAATGCCTTTAAGACCATCGGAGACTATAACGCAACAGGGCCGCTCTCTCTTCCAGCGCACCCGACAATGAGCGGCATCACATCTTTCTGGGTCAGCAGCAACTTCCCCATGAAATTTGTCAACAGCTTGGTCATCTCTCTTGTAGTCGCAGTGATGGGGGTTGTGCTCTCGGTTCTCAACTCGTTCGCCCTGGGCATCGGGCGCGTCAAAGGTAACCGGTGGATCATACTCTTGATCATGCTGGCCAATATGCTGCCTCAAGAGTCCTTGCTCTATCCGCTCTATACTGTCTTTAAAGACATCGGTCTCTACAACACTCAGCTCTCCATAATCATCATTTTCACCGTGATTCAGAGCGCATACGGCACCTATCTTCTCTCGGCGGTATATGGCACTTTCCCACAAGCCATTCTTGAAGCAGCCTCCATAGATGGCGCCAACCGCCGACAGGTGCTGAGCAAGATCGTCCTTCCCATCTCGTGGCCAACCATCAGCGTACTGTTCGTGTTCTTCTTCGTATGGACCTGGAACGAGTACATGATTCCCATGGCTTTCCTTATGGACGACTCAGTGCAAACCGTCCCTCTGGCCTTGGCCACCATTCAAGGACAGCACACCATGGATGCTACTTCCCTGGCTGCAGCTTCACTGCTCAGCATCATCCCAACCATCATCTTCTACGTGATCTTCCAGCGCAAGCTCAACCAAGGGATCGTAGCAGGCGCAGTCAAGTAGACGACGCTTCTTCTGTTGCATTTTGGGACGATCCCCCTCATCGGGAACCGTCCCAAAACTCCCTTTACTGCGGCAGCGTATCAGCGGTAATATGAGAATCGGGCGGTCTCCAACGAGAGAGCTTCACCCGCCCGCAGGGATGTGTCATGTTTGGGTATTCAACTTCGTCCATGCAGGGCATACACGCATATCAGAGAAGATATACGCTATGAGAGCATTGATGTACTACGGCAAGGAGGATGTACGTCTGGAGGACATTCCCGAGCCTGAGCTCAAACCGGGAACCATTAAGATCCACCCCGCTTTCACTGGCATTTGCGGTTCAGATGTTCATCTTTACTACGACGGAGCAGTCAACGGAGGCGGGAATTCGCCCGACCATCCCCATCCGCTCACGGGAGAGACCCTACCGGTAGTCTTCGGCCATGAGATCTCGGGTACCGTCGAGGCCATCGCCGACGACGTGCACACGGATATGAAGGTGGGCGACTCGGTGGTCGTCGAGGCCGAAATCGCATGTGGCGAATGCCCGGCCTGCAAGGCTGGCAACTACAATGACTGCGACAAGCTGGCCGGTATCGGTATCAACGGAGGCGGCGGCGGACTCAGCGAGCATATCGTGGTTCCGGCAGAGCATGTCTTCCCCGTGGGCGGCATCCCCCTGGATCAGGCTGCCATGATCGAGCCCTTCGCCGTGGCCCATCACGCCATCCGCGCCATGGAACCCCGCGAAGGACAGACCGCAGTGGTCGGCGGCGCCGGACCAGTGGGATTGCTCATCGGCACCATTCTGCGCGCAAAGGGAGTCCGGGTGATCATGTCCGAACTCTCCACAGCCCGCAAGGAGAAGGCCCTGCAGTCGCATTCGGCCGACATCGTGGTCGATCCCAGCAATGAGGACCTGGTGGAGAGGGTCCGCCACGAGACCGACGAAGCCGGGGCTGACCTGGTCTTCGATGCAGCAGGAGCCGAACCTGTTGACCACCAGCTTTTGGAGGCCTTGAAGGCCACTGGCGGACTCATGGTCGTGGCCCTGCATGGCAAGCCCATCACGCTGAACCTGACCAAGGAGCTGGGCTTCGGAGAGAAGTTCATCAGAGGCACCATGGGATACGCCAACGATCATGCCGATGCCATCAAGCTCATCCATGACCGGAACATCGACCTGTCCACCTTCATCACCGACCGGATCAAGGTCGAGGACATCGTGGACAAAGGCTTCCGCCAGCTGCGTGAGGACGCGGAAAACCACGTCAAGATCATCGTGAGCATGTAAGCGCTACTGTCTACTGATAACACTGAAGGCTCCGGCCGTCCATCTGGGCGACCGGAGCCTTCGGCATCAGTACGCATGCAGCGACGGGTCAGTCCTGCGGCTGCACGTCGGTGGCGATGTCGGCCACCACGGGCACGATCATGGGCCTGCGGTGCAACTTGCGGGAGATCCAGCCGCCCAGGGTGCGGCGCATCATCTGCTGGAGCTGGTAGGTGCCGGTGGTTCCCTTGGACATGGCATC
>NZ_JBVPQK010000118.1:0-7401 GCF_058197115.1 Bifidobacterium sp. POST2/T3 (B1) | reverse complement strand
CAGCTGCTCTAGCCAACTGAGCTATAGGGGCAGGGCACTTTCAAGAGCCAAGTAGATACTATACACGGTTTCGGCAGACCCGCAACACGGCGCGTCACAGATCTGCCGAATCCGTGTATGGCCCACTCAGACGATCTTGGGCATGGGCGTGGTCAAAGAGGTGGTCAGGTTCACCTGCAGGAGGCCAGCACCCGTATGGGCCTCGACCTTCTTCAGGGTGACTGTGCGCTTGTCCTGATCTGCCCGGTCATCGTCAGTCATGGTGGCTGGTGATTTGACCGCCACCACCACCAGATCCTCGATGGAGATGCCTGCCTTGCCGCACAGGTCGGAGGCCGCCTGGAGACTGTCCTGGAAGCCCTCACGCTCAACAACCCGATCAGCAGGCACTCCGTAGGCACTCTGGGCGATCCAGCGAATCCGATCCGGTACAGACATATCATGCAGGCTGGCCGTATCCGCCTGGGTCTTCGCGGGCTCCCGCAGGGCCTTAATCAGATCTTCTAGCTGAGGCTCGAGGGCCTTTCCCCCGTCACGGAAGAGGTTGCCTGCGATGGGTTTGCGGAAGCCCAAGCCGTTGGCGGTCTCCCGCAAGGAATCCACCTGGGCGTCCTCGCCCTCCCAGAGGTTGATCAGCGGGAAGGTGGGGATGCCAAGTCCCTCCAGACGGTGCACGTGGAAAGGATAGCGCCAGCTCAGCTTGGGATCGTCCCGCCAGGTGGTGGCACGGGTGACGACCACGGCGGCGGCCGGCCACTGGGCACCATACTCACGGTCGGCGATGTCCAGCCACTTCTGGGCACCGGCATCCGCTCCGTAGCCCGCTTCGACGACGACCACGTCGTGCCGGGCGCAGGCCATCTCCACGGACACCAGGCTGGGAATGCCGATGGAAACGTTGGCGAATGGCCCGCCATGTACATAGACCGGAGAACCCTCCAGGGTCTGAGTAAAAGCAGGCTTGACTGCATCGGTCAGGATGCCGGTGATCCGCCACAGGTCTACAAACTCTCCGAAGGTGACCGGACGGCCATCCAGGGTCCCCGCGACCATGGCAGCCACACGCTGTTCGATCTCTTCCATGCTCCGGGAGAGGACCATGATCTGCATGAGTTCGCAGGTTGGCGTCAGAACGGTCCGCTCAGGCAGGTCGCCCTTGCCTCGGTCCACGGTGATCTGCCGCAGGGACCGTGAGGGCACCTCGCTGACTCGGGGCACCAGGACTGTGTCCAACCGACCCTCGTCCACAGCCTTCTCCGCAAAGGAGACCAGCAGGTTCTGGGCGGATTCGATGGCCGCCATCTCCCCGCACAGGCCCCAATCCACCAGCTCAGGATGAGTCAGGGAGGACTTGCCGCCGCCGGAGGCGCCACCCTTGGACCCGGCAGCGGTAATGCCCATGCTGGGCTGACGCAGGACGGCGGCAGCATCCACTCCCCTGGCACGCAGAGCGTCAATCAGGGCGATGGTGGTGGTGGTCTTGCCCTCGCCACGCGATGCCTTCAGCGGGGTGTCTGCGGTAACAAGCAGCACCCGGCCATGCTTGCGCGGCATATCCGGATGATCCTGCAGATCCTTCAGGTAGCCGAAGGCATCGATCTTGTCAAACAGACCGTATGGCCTGACGTAATCGCCAAAGCCCGTCATGAGGCTCTCCTCCTTTATGATCCTTATCAATCGGATGGCTCAGTTGTCGGACAGGTGGTAGCCGTTGCGCATGCCCATGCTGGCCGTGTAGAGCACCTGGCTCAGCAGGTCGTCGGTCTCCTTGCGCAGACGGTCGGCCATGTCCTTGTTGGCAGCCTCCAGCACCTGGCGAACCTCGGGGTTGTCGGTGCCCTTATCGGCGCCTTCCAAGCGGGCCACCTGCTCATCTGCGGAGGCGATCATGCGATGGCCCTCAGCGCCAACGCTCTGTTGGTAGCGTTCGACTGCCGGCAAAGTACCGGCAAAGGCCGAGTCGCACAAGGCGGCGATCAGTCGGTCTGACCAGTAGAGGCTGTCGGTGGAGACCTGGCCCGTGGTGTTGGCCAGATAGTCGGGCGTGCGATCCACATTGGTATAGAAGGGAACCAGGGCATTGAAGGCGTTGGACCCATATGAAATCCACTGGATGGCCCGGCAGGATTCAGGCTGGTAGGGGCGCAGCTGGATCAGGGACAGCTGGTCATTGCGATTGATGCCGATGGGGCGGTAAAGCCCCTTGGTGTGCTCGTTGCCAGTCCGCCCATAGGGATCGTAGGGTGTGCCCTGGTAGTGAGAGCTGAGCAAATACTTGACATCCTCCACAGTAACCAGCCGCTCAGGCTGACGGCACCAGGGGATGTTGTCGCTGGTGGGAGTGTGATCGGCGTCCGGCCCATCCCAGATCTCGTCATAGGGGTTGAGGAAGCGCTGCATGTACCAGGCCCGAGGCGTGTTGTACACATGATCCGAGTCGCTGTGGGATCCAAAAGCGTCACGCGGGTTGAAGGGCGAAGCCGACTCCACGGACAGATCCAGGTAGTTGTCGGCGATGAACTCCCGCAGGTCGGCCGAGCAAAGGTGATCGGTCTGGTCTCCGAAGGCGTCGTCCAGATCGAACTCGTCGATGCCCAGCTGGTTAGGCATGGTCACATAGGAATCATCAGGCACGCGCTTGGCGATCCAGTGGTGGCCACCTACAGTCTCCATCCACCAGATCTCGTCCACGTCGCTGAAAGCGATACCATTCATCTCATAGGTGCCGTAGCGCTCCAGCAGGGAACCCAGCCGCTGGACGCCCTCCCGAGCCGAGTGGATATAGGGCAGGACGATGGTGACCAAGTCCTCCTCGCCGATGCCTCCGGGCACCGCGGCCAAGTAGTCTTCATCCCCGGGATGGCCCTGGGCGGGGGTGGGCTCAACCAGCGGATCTGCACCCAGAACACGTTCGTTGGTGGTAATGGTCTCGGTGGCCGACATGGCCACATTGGCGCTGTTGACGCCTGCGGCAGCCCAGAGTCCCTGATTGTGCAAAGCATCGGGCACCGAGGTATAGCGCATGGGATCGTCGGGCAGGTCTATCTCCAGGTGGCTGATCACACTGTGGTAGTGCCGCGGCTGCTGGTCAGGAGTGACTAATACGAAGCGCTTGGGACGAAACTCTCCATTGGACGAATCCTCATCCCGAGCGATGATGGTGGACCCGTCGTAACTGGCATTCTTGCCTATCAGAAGCGTGGTGCAGGGCATATAAGCGTCTTCCTTTGTCTGATCGCGGTCAACTGTCATCACCAGTCCGGAAGTCGGGGGATGCCATTCCAACCGACTGCGTGGGCAGGCAGGGATGACGGCCGTCTGCGCACTTAGGGCATGGCCTCACTCTAGTGCTAGACCGCCCCAACCAAATCAGGCATCAGCTGGCAGCCAGACCCGAGCTGCTGCGGCCACCGGCTGGGCGGAATGGATGGCATGGACCAGGGCATTGAGCCAGAACCCCTCCCCCAGGCCCGGCAGAGCCTCTTGTGTGGCCCAGACCGACAGCACATAGTCATGAACCCGGTCCGGAGGCGTGGGGCCGTTGTAACGCATAAGCACGGCGGGGTCGTCAGCGATCTCCTCCTCCATAACCAGGGGCGAGGCCGCCGAGGTGCGCCCTTGGGGCACACCGGGAATCAGATTAGACAGATTTCTGGAGAAGTCCTCAGGAATCGCCAAAACGGAGCTTTCGGTCCCCTCAGGCTGCAAGGCGAGCAAAGCCTCGATGGGCAGGTTGGCCAGAGACCAGTGAATCCAGGGGAAGCCGCACACGGGCACGGAATCAGGATCCACCAGCATCCAGTGCAGGTAGCGGGCCTCCTGGGGCACATCCTCAAGCCGGAATGGGAAGGAAACTACGGGACGTCCCTTTCGGGTAAGGGACTGAGGGGCGCGCTTGGCGTACCGATCGGGAATAGTGCCGAAATCAGTGATAATCCTCATGATTCGATTCTCGCCCGCCCAGCCGACGAGGTCAAGTTCATTCTTGACCGACAGTTACGGCAATTGGCTCGTACTCAGACCAGCAGGGTGCAGAAGAGGGCCTCGAAGACCAGGAGCGGCGAACCATTGGCAGCCAGCCTCCTGCGAGCCCGAGCGATCAGCCGAATGCGGTCGATGGCCCCCTGTCTGGAGAGCCTGACGGACAGATCAGCAATAGCCGCCCGATTCTCCAAATTGACCAAGCCAGCCTTCTCTTCGGCACCGTTCTGCAGGACGCCCACATCCCGGTAGACGCTGGCCAGGGTGCTCAGGTTGCGGTCCAGCACATCCCGTGTCAGCCTGGTAACCCGCCGGCGTACCTGATCCTTGCCCCCCAAGGCATGATAGGCCCCACGCAACTGCCGGGGAATGCGTTCCTTGTCCCTGAGACCGTTGATCTGCCGAAACTCCCGCTCGTCCCTGGCCACCTCATCGTCCACGGTGGCGGTGGCCTGATCCCGAGCCGCATCAACCACCCGGCCAGCCAGGATCACAGCATCCGAAGCGCGCCGCAGGCCCAACAAACCCACCACCAGCTCATCACGGTCGGCCAGGACCTGATCCCTAGTGGCGTAGAGGCGGGCGATGCCGATGTGCCCCTGGGCCAGACGGGCGGCCTTGGCGGCCAGGGGCCGGTCCACCCCCACCTGATCAGTTAGGAAATCGGCCACTGCAGTGTTGGATGGCACCGCCAGGTTGAGGACCCTGGTCCGTGAACGGATGGTGGGCAGCACATCCTGGGCGCTGGGTGCGCACAGAAGCCAGATGGTATGCTCGGCAGGCTCCTCGATCTCTTTGAGCAGCACATTGGTGGTCCGCTCCAGCATCCGGTCTACATCTTCGATAATGATGACCCGCCAACGCGAGGTTGAAGGCATCTGCTCCGAGGTCATGATCAGCTCCCTGACCTCGTTGATGCCGATGGTGACCTTATTGGTGGACAGTATGGTCACATCCGGATGGGTTCCGGCCAGAACCTGCTGAGTGACGCGGGTAGGCTGATCACTCAATCCCTGATCCGGACTGATTAGGGCCGCCGCAAAAGCCCGGGCCAGATTGGAGCGCCCCGATCCAGGAGGTCCGCAGATCAGCCAGGACTGCGCTACCTCGTCATGACCCTGCGCCTGAGCGGCCACTGTCCGCTTGAGTAGCTCGACCGTGGGCTGCTGGCCCACAATGGCGTCCCAGACGCTCATCGGCTCTTCCGTAGGAGCTGGGGCAGGAGCAGCCAGCGAGCGCGGGAACCTACAGGAGCCGAATCATCATCTGCATCACCGCCGACTGTCCCTGCCTCCATGGACTGGTCGTCCTGGTCAGCATCAGCATCCAGTGCCTGATCGGAGGTATCCACAGCCTCGGTCCAGTCCGACTCGGCACCTTGCTCATCGTCCTCATATCCTGCCGTCGATTCATCTTCGTCGACATCGTCCTGGGCGTCAGTGTCGTCAGTGTCATCATCAACATCTGGGAGTTCATCGTCAACTTGAGGCAGATCCGGCTCGCGCCCTTCGACCAACTTGTCCAAATCGTCCTGGATGATCTGCCAGACCCGGTCGATGGATTGGGTGGCGTCGATAACCAGGAACCGGTCGGGCTCCCTCTGAGCCAGCTGCAGGAATGCCTGACGCACATGCTGCTGAAAGTCATCGCCAGCCGACTCCAGCCGATCGGGCTCATGATCTAGGCGCAACTTGGACTGAGACGGATCCGCGTCCAGCAGATAGGTGCGTCTGGGCAGAAGGCCCTGACTGGCCCACAGGCTCAGCCGACGAATCACATCCACTGACAGATCACGGCCTCCGGCCTGATAGGCCACTGAGGAATCCAGGTAACGGTCGCAGAGCACAATATCTCCGCGATCCAGAGCCGGACGAACTACTTGGGCCACATGCTCAGCCCGATCCGCCGCATAGAGCAGGGCCTCGGTCCTGGGGGCCAGATCGTCGGAGGCATCAACCACGTCGGTACCGCCGGTCACGGCGACCGAGGGAAAGGCTGCCAAGCCGTGAAGGACAAGTTCCCGAATAGTCAATCCGACAGGGGTGCCGCCTGGCTCGCGGGTAACCAAGGATCCCAGGCCACGCCCCTGCAGATAGTTATGTGCTTGTTGGACCTGGGTAGTTTTGCCTGCGCCATCCACGCCCTCGAAGGAAATGAACAAACCCTCGCTCATGCCTGATGCTCCGTAGTCTTGGCAGTCTTGGTAGTTTTAGTCTTCTTTGTGGTTTTGCGGGCGCGAGTAGCCGACTTGCCAGCTGTAGATTTGCTGGACGCCGACTTGCGGGCGGTGGACTTTCGTGCAGTCGACTTGCGGGTCGTCCGGCCGCGCCGCTTGGCGGGTCCGGCCGCGCGCTTCTCTGCCAGTAAGCGGAAGGCCACCTCCGGCTCGATGGACTGGGCCGTGTACTGCTTGGGCAGGGTCCTGTTGGTCTGTCCGTCAGTGATGTAGACACCATAGAATCCGTCCCTGATGGTGACGGGTTTGCCGCTGTCGGGGTCCGTGCCCAGCTCACGAAGAGGAGGCTTGGCCGCACTCCGGGAACGCCGCCCGTACTTAGGCTGGTCAAAGAGGGCCTTGGCTCCGGCCAGGTCGATAGTGAAAATCTGCCCCTCGTCGGTCAGCGAACGCGTCTCGGTGCCGCCGTCGGCCTTGGTGGCCGTCAGATAGGGGCCATAGCGGCCGTTGCTGGCTGTGACGGTGGCCTGGTTGGTTTCTCCCGTTTTGGCATCGGTCAGTTCGATGCTGCCCACCGTCCTAGGCAGACTAAGCAGCTTCAGAGCATCTTCCAGGGTGACTGTGTCTGGATCCATGGTCTTGAAGAGCGATGCCATCTTGGGCTTAGGGCCAGCCTGCTTGGTTGTCCGCGCTGTCTTGCCAGTCGGCTTTTTCTGCTCGGCCACTTCCTCCTCGGGGCTGATCAGGGCCACATAGGGCCCAAATCGGCCCTTGCGCACCTCGACCCGACCGCCGGTCTGCGGATCCTTGCCCAGCTGACGGGGGCCGCCGGCATTGGTAGCGATCAGTTCATGGCCCGCCGCCACTGTCAGCTCGTCCGGAGCCATGGTGGGCGGCAACGAAGCACGCTTCGGATTGCCGTCGGCATCCAGGTCAGCCGTATCCTCAAGATAGGGCCCGTAGCGGCCGACCCTCACCTGCAGGCCATCACCGATCTCGATGGTGTTGATCTTGCGGGCGTCGATGTCCCCCAACTGGGCCACCTGCTCCTGTAGGCCCTGATGGGCCTGATCAGCGTTCTGGGCGGCACCTGGGCCCGAACCGAAGTAGAACCGGGTCAGCCAGTCCTTGCCTCGCTCCTTGCCATGGGCGATCATATCCAGGCCATTCTCCATCTGCGCCGTGAACTGGTAATCCACGTACTTGGGGAAATTGGTCTCCAACAATCTGACTACCGAAAAGGC
>NZ_JBVPQK010000117.1:0-7456 GCF_058197115.1 Bifidobacterium sp. POST2/T3 (B1) | reverse complement strand
CCCAAGGAGGTGCTGGTAGTCGACAACCACTCTACGGACGCAACGGCCTCCATCGTCCAGCAATTCATCGACCAGCATCCTGACCAGCATGTCAAGCTCCTCCACCAGGACAGCGAACAAGGGCTGATCCCCACCCGCAATTACGGACTTGACCGGGCCACAGGCGACGTGCTGGGCCGGATCGACGCCGACTGCATGCTGCGACCCAACTGGGTCGAGGTGGTCTCCGGCATCTTCACCCGTGATCCAAAAGCCATGGGCGCCACCGGTCCTGTGGCTTACTACGACATGCCGGGGAAGAAGATCGGACTCAAGGGCGACAACACCATCCGTCGGGCCATCTATCGGGCCGACGACGGGCAATACCTGCTCTATGGCTCCAACATGGCCCTGCGCGCCACGGCCTGGCGGGCCATACGCAATCAGGTCTGCAGGGATAAAGAGGACATCATGCATGAGGATGTCGATATCTCCTTGCATCTGATTGACCAGGGGTTCAAGACGGTATACTGCAAGGACATGAACGTGGGCATCAGCGCCCGCCGCATGGACACATCCTTCACGTCCTTTCGCCACTATATGCAGCGTTTCAAGAACACCTTCGATGCCCATCCGCAACACACCAGGGAGCAGAAGCCCGAGCACACCCTTTATGCCATCTACCCCATACTCAGAGCCTTCTACCCCGTCTACCAGAAGTACCTGGAATCCGCCGATATCAACCCTGCGGAACGTGTCTGGATCCGCGAACAGATGGAGCTCTTCCACCGGCGCGACCAGGAGCTGGATCAGGAGGACCACTGACCAGCGGACGGCACACCAGGCTTGCCTGGTCCATAGGGGGCGGGTATCATGGGCACGTTCGCCCCCGTCGTCTAACGGTTAGGACACCAGACTTTCAATCTGACAGCGAGAGTTCGACTCTCTCCGGGGGTACAAGGCAAAGGGTTAAAAATGGCGGAATACAGCCGCAGCAGACTCGGACAAGATTCAGTGCAAAACCAGAATCGGGCCGTTTAGAGCTCTATCAAACTAAGATAGTGCACACTTTAGTACACACGTATAACTCGCCTTCGAGGGAAATTCCCTAGCAAAATGACGACTTCCTTGTTTAAATTTCTACAGCTTTGCTTGGTGCAGTCTGCGAGCATGCGAGAGCAATCAAACCTGTTGCCATCCGTAGGCCAGCCTGAATAGCCCTCGCCAGCCATTAGCAACGACTACATTTGATGGGCACTTACCGGAGGGAATCCAAAGCCGGATATAACCGCCGGAACCGGTTGTAACCGGCATCGTACACATGACGGTTTGCGTCGTCGGGTGAATAGACCCGTCCAACAAGGTTCGCTTCCACCAACTTTTCCAAGGCCTGCAGATCGGGCCGGGAAGACGAGCCGGTCTGTTTGCCAACGGAGACCAGCTCGGCCAAGGCCACTGCAGGCATGAGATGGGCATCATCAAGCACCTGAACGGGCGCGTCAAGGATATCCGCCAGCATCTGGCACCATTGGGACTCACGGGTGCCACCACCAATCAGGGTGACGCGTTCGATGGGCGTGCCCAGCAGATCGAGCCCCTGGCGAATCGAATAGGACACACCTTCCAGCGCCGCTCGGGCAAGATCGCAGGCCTCGGTCTCGGAAGAAATGCCGATATAGGCTCCGCGGATCGAAGGGTTCATCATCGGGAAGCGCTCCCCCACCAGATAGGGCAGGCAAATCACACCACGCGCTCCTGCAGGGCTGGACTCCAACAAGTGCCCCATACGTCGATAGGGGTCGCCGTCGCCATCGGTCCGACTGCCCCCCGCGAAGACTCCGGTGGCCCAAGCATGCACATTGCCGGCATTGAGGAATGGCACCGTGTTGATAATGCTGTCTGTGCCCAGATAGGCCAGATTGACCATTCCAGGGCGGTCAGTTACAGCTCGGTCTGTCACTGTGGCAATCCACCCGGATGTGCCCAGGTTGATATTGAACTGACCAGGATGGAATACCCCGCCAGCCAAGGTGGATGCCCCAGCATCACCCATTCCTGCATAGACTGTGGTTCCCGGAGCAAACCCCGTGGCAGCGGATGCGCCCGGCGTGCTGGCGCCGACGCTCTCCCATGGCCAATAGAGTTCCGGGAAGGTCGCAGTATCCACGCCTGCTGCTTCCAGGATGTCCCTTCTCCACTCACGCGAGCACAGATCCATGGCGCCTGCCGTCGAACAGGCCGTCACATCGCCGCAGTAGACACCGGTCAGCCACCAAATCAGATAATCCTTGGCATCGATGAGCACATGGCGAACCTGCGCATACCGGTCGGGCTGATGCCTGGACATCCACATCAGCTTGGCTACGGGCAGGGACCCATCGCACGGGTTCCCCACTCGGGCGCGGAAGGACTCAGCCCCATAGGCTTCAACCAGCTCAGCAGACTCCTCTTCGGCCCTGCCATCCGCGTACAGGATCGCCGGTCCGACGGGCTGCCCCTGCGCATCCAGGGCGATCAGGTCCTGCATCTGCCCACTCATGATGATGCCGGTGACCTGGTCGCTCTTGAAGTGCTCGATATTCCGCCCGGCCCTGGCCAAAAGATCACGGGACACCTCGATGAAGGCCTGTAGCCAATCCTCAGGATTCTGCTCGATACGCCCATCACCCGTGTCAATCGGCAGAAGACCGCTGGACGCGCACCCTCTGGCAGAGCCCTGGTCATCCACAAGAACGGCCTTGACCTGCGTGGTCCCCACATCAAATGCGGCTGTATAGGTCATACCGGTCATCCTAGGCTTTCCCAGCCGCTCAGAGGCTGACATGATCTCGTATGTGGACTGACGCAGTTACCCCTGGGCCCCTGACCAGTCCACCACTGCTTCGACATTGTTCCCGTCCGGATCAAAGACGAACGCCGAATAGTACTTGGGATGATAATCGCGCAACCCTGGAGCACCATTGTCACGGCCACCGGCAGCGAGTGCCTCCCTGTAGAAGGCATCCACCGTTGCTGTATCAGCGGCCCTGAAGGCTATGTGGGTCACCGGCGAGCCAATCCCGTCCTCACTCGGCGTCAGATAAAAGTCCGAGTGGGCCCCATCATCCTCTGCACCGAACCCAATGGTGGGCTCATGGTGGGCCTTGGCCACGTACCCCAATGGTGCCAGGGCTTGGCTATAGAAATCGATGGAAGCCTGGATGTCACGGACCTTCAGCGTCAAATGATCGATCATGTCCAACATTTTATGGGAATCTCCAAGCGGCAGCATCCAAATGCCCGAAATGATCCCTTTTTGCAAACCGCTTGATTCCAGTGAAAAGTCAAACGCAATCCTCAAGGCTGTGTTTCAGATGTACTTACCACCGGGCAGGTGCATGAAGTCCTCCACCTTGTTCCATTTGACTGGGTATCCTGCTCCGTGGGCGCAGAAAACCGAATCAGGGGTGTTCTCCAAGTCGGACTCGGGGTCATAACCGATGGAATCCACAAGAGCATCCTGGTCCTGGCAGGGACGAAACCCGTTGAAAAAACAGGTCAGATGTCCGCTGCCGTGAGTGTAGGCGCTGACCTCGATGGCATAATCACGCATCTGCGATACCGGTGCATCCCCTTCCAGATCGACAGTATCCCCGTCTGCCTGCGGCTGCGCGAAGTTGCCCTTCATCCGGTAGATGTCCGACGTGGCTCTGCCGAGGTTCGCCTGAGGAATGGTGAGTCTGAAATGGTACCAGGGCTCCAGCAGAATATTGCGGGCCTTCATCAGCCCCTGCCGGACGGCCCGGTAGGTGGCCTGGCGGAAGTCCCCGCCTTCGGTGTGCTTGATATGCCCGCGGCCGTCCAGCAGGGTGATGCGCATATCGGTGATGGGCGACCCCGTCAGAACGCCCAGATGCTCCTTCTCCGCCAGGTGGGTCATGATGAGCCGCTGCCAGTTCCCTTCCAGGCGATCCAGACTGCATGTCGACGCAAAACTGAGACCGCTGCCTGGCTCCATAGGTTCCAGGAGCAGGTGGACTTCGGCGTAGTGGCGGAGGGGCTCGAAATGTCCGACTCCTTCGACGGGGGCAGCAATGGTCTCCCTATAGAGAATCCCGCCCTGGCTGAAGGAGACCTGCATGCCGAACCGCCGCTCCAACTGAACCTGAATCACCTCCAACTGAACCTGGCCCATGATACGTAGGTGGATCTCCTGGAGCCGTTCCTGCCAGACAACATGCAGGAGGGGATCCTCATCCTCCAAGATGCGCAAGGCGCTCAACAAGTGATGCGGGTCCACCCCTTCGGCTTCCACTGCATAGGACAGCACCGGCTCCAGCAGAGGAGTCAGATCCTCCCGCTCACACCCAAGCCCCTGCCCCGGACGTGTGAGATCAAGGCCGGTTGCTGCCACGATGCTTCCGGCCTGGGCGCAGTCCGTCAACCTATAGGAATCTCCCGAATAGACACGAAGCTGATCAACCGTCTCCCTCGTCTCAACGTGCTCGTTCTTTCCCATAGCTCCAGCTGTTTTGTACGCCTCCTCAACAGAACCCGATTCTTTGCTGTCTTCATCTCCATGACGGAGTTCGGTGGCCAAAGAAGATTTGACCGGTAGCTCGCCACCGGTCACCTTGAGCCAGGTCAACCTGGCACCCTTGTCATCATGCGATACCTTAAACACCCTTGCGCCGAACTGTTTGCCATACACAGGCGAAAGGGCGTACCGCTCCAGCCCCTCCAGGAGGACATCGACCCCGTCCAGGCGCAGGGCAGACCCAAGGAAACATGGAAAGAGACGACGATCGGCAACCAACCTTGCCAGACTCTCATCCGATATACCATCAGTCTTGAGGTATTCATCCATGACATCCTCGTCAAGCAGGGCCACATCCTCCATATCGCCATGCTCGAGTCCACGGCTCAAATCGAAGCAGCCCGGAGACCAGCGTTGCTTGCAGCTTTCAAGGATGCGGGCGGCATCAGCACCAGGGGAATCCAACTTATTGACGAAAATGAAAGTGGGTACCTCGTAGCGTGTCAGAAGCCGCCAGAGCGTATCGACGTACCCTTCCAATCCAGCGGTCGCGTCGACGACCAGAAGGGCATAATCCAAGACTGACAGGACCCGCTCCATCTCGGCTGAGAAATCCACATGGCCGGGTGTATCGATGAGGGTCAGATCGACATCACGGTAGGTCAGCCGGGCTGGCTTGGAGAAAATGGTGATGCCACGCTGACGCTCCAGATCGTTGGTGTCCAGAAAGGCATCGCCATGGTCCACCCTGCCCAGACGGCGAATTTCCCCGACCCGGTAGAGCATGGCCTCCGAGAGCGTGGTCTTGCCGGCATCGACATGAGCCAGCATCCCCACCACTATTTTCTTGACCATCGGGGCCTCCCTCAGTCTTCACGTTTATGCGCACTCTATGGTCAGTCTGCCGAAACCTGATAAGTCAGGTCGTGAATGACCCGGCCAGCCTGAATCCCCTTGCGCTCAAAGTTGGTTACGATTCTGCCTTCGAACCGCTCCGACTCCATGAACATGGTATGAGGCAGGGATTTGGCCTTATCAGCCGTCCCCTTGCCGACATGCTGAGTGGGCAGACTGACTGGCAGAGTGCCCAGGTTTCTGAATTTCGGGTTGCCGTCCATCACTTCATGCACATGCAGGGCGTAATCCTCGATGTCGGTTGCGATTCGCCAGATGCCGCCTGGCACCAAACACCTCGCCAGATCTTCAGCCAGGGCCGGCTGGACCAGACGACGCTTGTGGTGCTTCATCTTTGGCCAGGGGTCGGGGAAGAAGGTCCAGACTTCCTTGATCAGTTGAGGATCCATCCGGGCCAAAAAGTCAGGTGCGTTGACCTGGGCCAGCCGCAGATTATCAAGGTCGGATTTACCGGCCATCAGCATGGTATGGGCCAACCCCGGCTGATAGACTTCCAGGGCTAGGTAGTTCCGATCGGGGTGCTCCCGGGCGCTGGCCACGACGTTCTCCCCCTGGCCGGATCCGATCTCGACGATCAGTGGCGTATCCCGCCCCCAGACCGACCTGACCATTGCTATATCGCAACACAGATCCTCGGCTACCGTCAACGAACCCTCAGCCTGGCCCAAATCGAGCAGGTATCTGGAGGAATACTGAGCCCAAGCCCTCGCCAGCCGGTCGTTCAGCTTCTCGGATCGCCTCACATAGGAGACGATGGACCTCATGGGGGCCTTGCTCTGTCTTTCTGCACTCATCACAGCTCATATATATCCTAGAAAGCGGATACAAGCGGGCACAATAGTCACATGTGCCCGTGATATACTCAATCTAGAACAAAAAACAACAAAAGATTGCAAAATCGAACAAGCTCTTTCGTCCGGTTTCGACAGGAAAGGCATGCAGATGTCAGTTTTAGTTACAGGTGGCTGCGGATACATCGGCGCCCATGTGGTCCACGCACTGCAGGAGGCCGGTAAGGAGGTCGTCGTGGTCGATGACCTCAGCTATGGCAAGCCCAGCCGGATAGGCAATGCCCGCCTTTACGGCGCCGATGTGTCCGCGCCGGGCGCCGATCAGCGTCTGGCCGAGATCATCCAGGAGAACAAGGTCGACTCGGTCATCCACTTCGCCGCCCGCAAGCAGGTGGGCGAATCGGTGGAGAAGCCCATCTGGTACTACCAGCAGAACCTGAACGGCATGATCAACGTCCTGTCCGCCATGGCAAAGACCGACGCCAAGAAGCTGGTCTTCTCCAGCTCGGCCGCAACCTACGGCGAGCCCCCGGTCGACGTGGTCCCCGAGGACGTGCAGCCCATGGTCCCCATCAACCCCTATGGCCAGACCAAGCTGGTCGGCGAGTGGATGGCCCGGGCCTGCGAACAGCCTTACGGCATCCGCTTCTGCGCCCTGCGCTACTTCAACGTTGCCGGCTGCGGACCAGTCAGCCTGGAGGACCCGGCCGTCCTCAACCTGATCCCCATGCTCTTCGACAGGCTACGGCAGGGCAAGGCACCCGCCATATTCGGCGACGACTACCCCACCCCCGACGGCACCTGCGTGCGAGACTACATCCACGTCTCCGACCTGGCCGACGCCCACATCGCCGCCCTGGACTACCTGGACCGCGACCAGCGCCGCTATGATGCCTTCAATGTGGGCACTGGCCAGGGCACATCCGTTCGCCAGATCGTGGACGAGGTCAAGAAGGTGACGGGCCTACCCTTCACTGAGGCCATCAAGCCCCGCCGCGCCGGCGATCCGCCGCATCTGATCGGAGACCCCACGCGAATCAACACCGAAATGGGCTGGCACGCCAAGTACGGCGTCGAGGAGATCGTTGAATCAGCTTGGAAGGCCTGGCAGGCCAACCCTGCCCACCACATCGACACCGATGGCTGGCAACAGCGGGACTAGGTAGCGACGCGCCGGGGCTTGCATTCCTCCGGCGCTCATGTAAACTTTCCTCTTGGCTGTTCGAGCAGCCTCGGCTCCGTAGCTCAGTTGGTT
>NZ_JBVPQK010000116.1:0-7555 GCF_058197115.1 Bifidobacterium sp. POST2/T3 (B1) | reverse complement strand
GACATGACCGAACATGGCGGGTCTGGTAGTTAGTGGATACAAGTACTGTCTTCACCCTACCCCTGACACTGGTCCCTATCGGTGTCATGTTCGGGGAATTATTCCGCATGGGAAACCTTGCCTGGGTACAGACTCTTTGGTAAGGCAGAACATGGAGGCGAGCGGGAAATGACCAGCAGCGGATCAGCGTCGGCCGGGGCAGATGAGGCCTGGATTCAGCACACGCTTGCCAGATTGGGGCATTCGCGCTTCCGGTCCGGTTTCTCCCTTTCGGCCAAGGACCGCGCCTACGCCCGCGCCAAGGGCAGGGATACCATCGACCGCCACGCCCACGAGATGCTGGCCAAGCGTGTGGGGCCTGCCCACCCTTTGAAGGACGGCAAGCAGACCCCCTACCGCGGGCATCCGGTCTTCACGGCCCAGCATGCCACGGCCACCTGCTGCCGGGGGTGCATCGAGCGCTGGCACCACATCCCGCGCGGCCGGGCTCTGACCGATGCAGAGGTTGATGCTCTGGCCAGGCTGGTCATGGCCTGGATAGAGCGCGACTTGGTCAATCATCCGGCTTGATACTGATGTTGCGGCGCTTCTGCCACTAATCGTGGCTATGGATCAGTCGGGAATGATGATGTTGATGAAGCGTTTCCATTCATCAACAAAATCCATGGTTTTACCGCCTGTCAGCCACCGCAGCTGGAGCCCATCCATGGCACTGAGCGTCTGCAGGGCTATTCGATCGGGGTTCTTAAGCCTGTCCCTCTTGGCAACGTAGGCATACTCGTGAAGAACCTTCTGCTCGCGATCGAGGAAGAACTGGTGGGCGGGATGGTTGTCTTCCAGGGATTCGCCTTGAAGGACGATATAGAGACTGACCAATTGCGGTCGGGAGACGTTCGCCTCCACAGTCGCAGTGGTCAGGGTCTTCAGACTGAAATCACCGTGGTATCCCAGTCCATCTGAAATATCGGTTTCCTCACTGACTCCAAGGCGCTTGGCGATGGCTTCGGCATTGATGCTGTCCGCATATTCCAGGGTTTTGACAAGAAGTTCCTCTTTGGATTTGAAGTAGTACAGAAGCCCTGCTTCAGTCACTCCCTCAGCTTCCGCTACATCACGTATGGTGAACCCCCAGAAGCCGAACTTGGAAATACAAGCGATGGTTGATTTCAGAATGCTTGTTCTGCGTTGGTCGGCCGACATTCGCGGTGACGAGGTAGAACGCTTTCGCCTATTCATTGGTCATCCCTCTGAGAAAGTCGACGTGTACCAACAGCATTGTATCCGTATTCAATGTACTTGATGCAACCACTTATATCAGGATAATCCGTCAACCGGCAATGCATCGTCCGGACAGATCGGGGCCAAGCAGAAAACCGTTCCGCTTGGTCCCGATCTGTTCTTTCAGCTGGGCTGCCTACGATTATTTACTGAACCCGGCTGTCAAGCCTGCGACCATCTGTTTGCGGCCGAAGATGTATGCCGTCAGGATCGGCAGCACCGAAATAACCACTGCTGCCAGTATTCCTGGTGTATCTACAGTGAACTGCCCCTGGAAAAGCCAGAGCGACAGGGGTATCACGCGGTTATCTGCAGACTGGGTCAGAATCAACGGGAAGAGAAAACCATTCCAGACATTCAGGCCGTCATAGATAGCCACTGTAATGATTGCGGGCCTGACCATCGGAACAGCGAGTTTCGTCATGGTCATGAACTCGCTGGCCCCGTCCACTGACATGGCTTCAAAAAGAGACTGGGGTATGTCTCTCAGAAAGTTGGTCAATATCATTACCGAGATGGGGATCGCAAAGGCCGCTGACGGCAGGATCAAGGCCCACAAAGTGTCATAGAGGCCAATGCGGATAATGAGGTAATACACCGGGATGATCACGGCCTGCATGGGTATGGCCAGGCCGGTGATGATGAATTTGTAGACCCCGCGGGACCACTTGTCGTTTCTGCGCACGATCATGTAAGCCACCATGAAGGTGACCAGCAGAATTATGGCTACGGTGACGACCGTGACGAAGACCGAATTCCAGATGTACCTGAGGAAATGATTTTGGAAGACTCTTCGATATGCGTCAAAAGTGACATGGCTTGGCAGCGAAAGCGGGTTTTGGGAGAACAGATCGTTCTGATTCCGGACCGAGGTTACCAAAATGTAGTATACGGGCACAACCACGACGGCCAGCCAGATCCAGCCCAGGAATCCTCCGACGATGTTGATTTGCTTTCCTTTGATTCTGATCATCAGACTCCCTCCATCTGGCTTTCCATCTTGTCGGAACCCGATAGCTTGTTGAGCAGGAGCGATATGACGATGCCCATGACGAGGATGATGACCCCCACGACGCTCGCCCCGCCCATGTCATAGCTCTTGAAGCCTTTGAGATACATGTCCAAGGGAAGAATGCGCGTGGCATTTCCCGGACCTCCTGCGGTCATGACATAGACCAGGTCGAAATAGGTCAGCGATCCCACAATCATCAGGGTCGAATCGGTGGCAAAGGTATATTTGATCTGCGGCAGGGTGATGGAGAAGAACTGGCGTACAGTCCCTGCTCCGTCCAGCATGGCTGCCTCATACAGGCTTTGGGGTATCTGCCGTACAGCACCCTGATAGAGCAGTGAATGCAATGGTATGAAGCACCAGGAAACCACAACGATCAGGGTCCAGAGGGCGGTGTTGGGATCACCCAGCCAGTTGTGCGCGAGCCACTTCCATCCAACAGCTTTTCCAAGACCGAATTGCGGATCCAGAAGATTCTTGAAGGCTATGGCGACCGCAGTGGACGAGAAAAGGAGCGGAATGAAGTAGAACACTGACAGGAAGGCCCTGTACCGCTGCTTTCCTGCCATGAAGACACCCAAAAGGATGCAGATGGGAGTTTGCACCAGCCAGCTGACAACAGTGAGTATCACAGTGAGCTTCAGACCGTTGAGCACAAGCGGGTCATGGAGCATTCTGATCCAGTTGCCGACGCCATTCCATGTAACCGCCCCCAGTCCGTCCCAGTTGGTCAGGGACAGGATGACCACACCTACCAGGGGAATTGCCGCGAATAGACCGAACAGCAGCAAGGCCGGCAAGGCGTACCATAATGACGGCCCCTTGTGCAGGGTCTTCTCCGTGCCCCTTTGATGTGTTTTCCTCATAGCGCTCCTCTCATAGCTTGTTTGTACCTTGGGAGCTATTTGATCGTTTTGTTCATCGCCGAAACGAACTGATCAGGAGACATGGTGTTCAGGAACACCTGCTCCAGGTTGTTCAGTATGGCCTGACCCTGTTCAGAGGGAAGCGCAACATCCCAGGAGAGCTGATAGTTCGGCGCCTTTTTTACGGCCTGGTACAGCCAGGGGTAGTAGCCTGAACCATCGTCAGCAGCTTTGATCTTGGATTCGATGTTCTTCACCGGAGGGACCTGCCCCTGCTTGAGCATGGCATCGACCATGGTGTCGGAATAGTTCTTGGTCTTGATGAAGTCTACGAAGGTCTTCTTCTGTTCCTTGCTTGCCTTTGACGAAAGCTGCCAGTAGCTGGACAGATTTCCTGTCAGGTCATTGGGGTCGCCCCTGCCGTCCTTGACGGTCGGGAAGGGGGCATAGCCCAGGTCCTTGGCGGTGAAGTCCTTGCTGATGCTGATCAGGTCCGAATACACCCAGGATCCCATGAGTTCAAATCCCGCCTGCCCAGTGGTGATGAGTGCAGTGTCTTTCCTGTCATCGGCGGTCAGGGACTGGTAGGAATCGCCGAAGGCGCCTGCCTTGACCAGCTCCTGAATCATCCCCATGGCCTTGGTCACCGCAGGATCGCTCCAGGCGTCTTTCTTGCCCTTGAGCACATTGTTGAAGACTTCAGGGCCTCCGATGCGGTCAACAAGGTATGCGGCCCACATCAGGTATGGCCACTTGCTGCCGCCCGCCAGGGAGATGGGGGTCTTGCCGGCGGCTTTCAGTGCTGAAACATCGGCGACCAGTTCGTCCCAGGTCTGTGGGGCCGAGTCGATGCCCGCCTCCTTGAGTACTTTCTTGTTGTAGAACATCAGAACAGGCTGGGCCTGTCCGGTGGGTACGGCATAGAGCTTGCCGTCTCGGAAACCTTCCGCTGCAACCGAATCAAGCACCTTGCCCTGAATATCGGACTTGAGTTCGGGGGTCAGGTCGGTGATTGCCTTGCTCTTGGTGTAGTCGGTCAGCGGCGACCCTCCCCAACTGGGGAAGAAAGTAGGGGCGTTGCCCGAACCGACTGCAGTGCGGATTTTCTCCTTGTATGCGTCATTGGCAAAGCTCTCCTCGCTGATCTGGGCATCCTTGTGGTCCTTGTTCCATTCCTTGAAGGCATCCTTTACGGGGTCCCAGGGTGCATCCGTCATAGCCCAGGTCGTCACATTGGCGCCTTCCGCCTTGCTGCCTGACGAGTTTCCAGGCTGGGAACCGCAGGCGGAGGCTCCTAGTAGCATGGCCGTGGATGCTATGGCTGCAATGAGTTTGCCCGATTGTTTCATGTCAGTCTCCTCTTTGAGTCCTATCTTCTCTTCGCTTTATCTGAATCCCGAGGGCTTCCGTCGTCGGGAGTCGATGATTACTGTATACTTAGTAATTACTAAGTTCAAATTAGTTCATTGATTTAATTCTCGTGTCTTCAAGGAGGAAATAATGAGACCAGACACTGGAAGCCGGGTTCTGCACGTGAAGGAAGGCTCTGATGACTGCGGCGATGGCAGCGTGGAAAGGCCTTTTCGCAGCATTCAGCAGGCAGCCGATGTGGCCTTGGCCGGCGATGTGGTCATGGTGCATGCTGGCACATACAGGGAGAGCGTGAATCCAATCAACGGCGGCAAGGACCGGTATGACCGGATCACCTATACTGCCGCTCCCGGCGAGCATCCGGTGATCAAGGGTTCAGAGCGCGTCAACTGCTGGCAGGATCGTGGGAATTCAGTCTGGACGGCCGAAATCGACAACAGCTTGTTCGGAAGCTTCAACCCCTTTGCAACCCCTCTGAAAGGTGATTGGCTGGAACGGCCGAGTACATGGAATATGACTCTCGGCGAGGTCTATATCAATGGGAAGTCGATGTACCAGGCTCCGGACGTGGAGTCGGTGCGCAATCCCCAGATGCGCAAGACCGGTTTCGGACCCGACTGGGTCAAGGAGGAGGAGCCGGTGGCTCATCCAGAGGATACGGTCTATCAGTGGTATGCACAGGTCGGGGATCGGACAACCTGCATTTGGGCGAATTTCCAAGGGTATGATCCGAACGTCAGTCTGGTGGAGATCAATGTGCGCCCGACCTGCTTCTACCCATTGCATACCGGCATCAACTACATAACAGTAACCGGGTTCGAGATGGCCCAGGCTGCCTGCCAATGGGCTCCCCCCACGGGTGACCAGCAGGGTCTGATCGGCACCCACTGGTCAAAGGGATGGGTCATTGAGGGAAATGATCTGCATGATGCCAGGTGCAGCGCAGTTTCGCTGGGCAAGGACTGGTCCACTGGTGACAGCGAATCCACCCGGTGGGGATACAAGCCTGGGTATCAGACGCAATTGGAGACGGTTTTCCGCGCTCGCCATGCCGGGTGGGATATGGAGACCGTCGGTTCGCATCTCGTGCGCAATAACCATATCCACGACTGTGGTCAGAATGGAGTCGTCGGGCATCTGGGTTGCATCCGTTCGGTGATTGAGGACAATGACATCCATGATATTGGCAATAAGCATGAGTTCTTCGGCCATGAGATAGCCGGCATCAAGCTGCATACCGCAATCGATGTGATTATCCGGCATAATCACATCCATGAATCCACATTGGGAATCTGGCTGGATTGGGAAGCCCAGGGGACGCGGGTGAGCTCGAATGTCTTCAATGACAATATCCGTGATTTTATGATTGAAGTCACTCATGGCCCCTGCCTGGTCGACAACAATGTGTTCGCCTCGGCATACAACCTGGACAATGTGGCACAGGGCACCGCTTTTGTGCACAACCTGTTCTGTGGGTCCGCCCAGCGCCGCGACGTCCTCGACCGGTTCACCCCCTACCATTTGCCGCATTCGACCACTGTCGCTGGCACGGCCTGCGTCTATGGAGGCGACGACCGAATCTATCAGAACATATTTGTGGGAGGAGAGGCCTATCTGCCTGGGGTAACTACTAGGGGGACAGAGACCTATGAGGGGTGCCCAGGCAGCATGGACGAGTACCGGGAACTGGTTCATGCTCATGGTCCGGGGGACCTTGAGCTTTTCGAACGAGTGAAGCAACCTGCCTATATTGACCGCAACGTCTATCTTAATGGCGCACAGTCATGCTCTCAGGACAGCGATGCTTGCAAGATTCCCGATAATCCGAGATTCAAAGTCGTAACAGACCACGACGGATCTGTTTGGCTGGATGGGGAATTGCCTGAGGCCATGTTCCACATGGGCTGCCGCATTGTCGACACCGCCATGCTGGGAGCGCCGCGCATGTCCGAAGAACGGTATGAGGCCCCGGATGGCAGCTCGATTGCTATAGATAGGGACCTGACGGGCGTCATTCGTGGGGATGACCCGGTACCCGGCCCTCTTGAGGGGCTAACACCAGGGAAGAACCACATGCGGCTTATGTAGGAGTTGAATCACGGCTGGCCTGAAGCCAGAAAGGGTGGACGGAAGTTGCTATGAACCCCGTCCACCCTTTTCGTTTGAATGCCGATGGATGTCTTCATGGGCTGAGAGGCGCAAAGGTCTCGGGTCCGGATGTTGGCGGTGATCTGCTGACTGGGAGGAGATCACCTTCCTTGGCGCATCAGCTGAGGAAGCATGTCAGATTCACGGAGTGCTATGACTTCGCGGGTTTCGTTGAGGGTTCAGCATCTTTCGGTTGCTTTGCCTCACGGGCTTTCTTGTCTCCGGAGCGGGGAATGCCCAGAAGTTTGCGTGTCTCGGCAACCAGCTTTTTCGGTGTCTTGCGCACGCCACTCTCTTCGGCATCCTTGATGATGGTCTTCACGTCCAGGTCGGGATTGCGGTCCTGTGTGGCCACCAGGTCGCGTGCCTCCTGCCGGTTGAGCACGGTGGGCAGGGTGCCGGGCATGGGGCGCCGGGCGGTCTCGGCCAGGAAGAGCACGGTGATCAGACCGCAGGTCGAGGTGAACATGATCCAGTAGGCAGGTGCCAGGGACTTGCCGGTCGCGGTCACCAGCCCTTCCATGATGACAGGCGCGGTTCCGCCGAAGACGGCTACGGCCAGGTTGTACGACAGTCCCATGCCGCCGTAACGGGACGCGGTTGGGAAGAGAGCCGGCAGGGTGGATGCCAGGTTGGCCACGAAGAAGATGACTGGGATGGCCAGCAGGACCAGTCCGCCGAAGACGGCACCCGTGGTTTCATGCTCCAACAGTCGGAAAGCGGGCAGGGACAGGCACAGTCCAGTGAATGCTCCCATAAACAGCACCTTCTTGCGGCCAAAGCGGTCGGAAAGGGCTCCGGTAATGGGGATGCAGCAGGCCACCATGAGCAGGACCGGCAGGGAGAGCAGGTTGGCCTGGGCTGTGTTGTAGTGCAGGGT
>NZ_JBVPQK010000115.1:0-7575 GCF_058197115.1 Bifidobacterium sp. POST2/T3 (B1) | reverse complement strand
ATCAGAGATCTTGTCTATCATATTGTTGGGATTGCAAGGATCTTTAAGTGTGCTCCCCGCATCCGCGGGGATGATCCGCTGGAGCAGATCATCAAAATGGATCAGGCAGAGTGCTCCCCGCATCCGCGGGGATGATCCTGAATTCAACATCATCTTGTCCAGGGCACGTTTGTGCTCCCCGCATCCGCGGGGATGATCCTGCTGTGTGAGGCGCTGTGGGGAACAGAGGAACGTGCTCCCCGC
Source organism: Bifidobacterium sp. POST2/T3 (B1) (assembly GCF_058197115.1). Taxonomy (NCBI): domain Bacteria; kingdom Bacillati; phylum Actinomycetota; class Actinomycetes; order Bifidobacteriales; family Bifidobacteriaceae; genus Bifidobacterium; species Bifidobacterium sp. POST2/T3 (B1). Next base: position 7,332 of record NZ_JBVPQK010000115.1, on the reverse strand, counting down.
ATCCGCGGGGATGATCCCAAAAAGTCGAATGCCTATCTTTCTGGCGAAGTGTGCTCCCCGCATCCGCGGGGATGATCCTGGGCGAGAACTTCTATTTGCACCATTGGGCCAGTGCTCCCCGCATCCGCGGGGATGATCCTTGGTTTGATGTAACACGCCCTTACGAGACTGCGTGCTCCCCGCATCCGCGGGGATGATCCTCAAAACCACAGATGGGCAGAAAGGCCGAATAGGTGCTCCCCGCATCCGCGGGGATGATCCTCATCATCGCCGTATCTGCTTGGCGGGGATACTGTGCTCCCCGCATCCGCGGGGATGATCCCAGCATAGGCGCGAGCAACATATCCGGCGTAATGTGCTCCCCGCATCCGCGGGGATGATCCCTGGTTCAAATGCTCTCCAGTGGCAAAGTGGACGTGCTCCCCGCATCCGCGGGGATGATCCACTTCCGAACTTGCCGATGAACGAGTTCAACATGTGCTCCCCGCATCCGCGGGGATGATCCTCTGACCTGAAACGCTCGGCTCCATGAGCTTAGGTGCTCCCCGCATCCGCGGGGATGATCCTGCCCATCTGGGCTTTCTGCTGAGACCAGCTCGGTGCTCCCCGCATCCGCGGGGATGATCCTCTCACGCAACGCGTAATGCGCAACAATCTTATGTGCTCCCCGCATCCGCGGGGATGATCCCCACCGACGGCCAGAAGGTGCCTGCCTGCTTCAGTGCTCCCCGCATCCGCGGGGATGATCCCATCCTCACCAAACGGATGCGTGCCGCCCGCATGTGCTCCCCGCATCCGCGGGGATGATCCTATTCTTTAAAGGACTTCATCAAAACCCAGATGGTGCTCCCCGCATCCGCGGGGATGATCCCAGTACCGCAATCAGGTACCATCATGGTCAACAGTGCTCCCCGCATCCGCGGGGATGATCCTCTCGAGCAAGCCGTTAGGAACGCCATTGATGGGTGCTCCCCGCATCCGCGGGGATGATCCTCACGCATACTTGATTGGCTCCAAGCGCTCAGCGTGCTCCCCGCATCCGCGGGGATGATCCTCTTTGGAGAGGTCTTCGACGGTCTGTGCGATGGTGCTCCCCGCATCCGCGGGGATGATCCCATGGCCGCCCACCTGTCGTACGGATGCAGGCTGTGCTCCCCGCATCCGCGGGGATGATCCTCGTCGGAAATCGTCCGGTATTTGCCGAAGTCTGTGCTCCCCGCATCCGCGGGGATGATCCTTTGTCCCATACTGTCAAGAGCAGCGGCTGTAGGTGCTCCCCGCATCCGCGGGGATGATCCTCGTTTTACGCCGGTCATTATCATAAGGGACGTGTGCTCCCCGCATCCGCGGGGATGATCCCCATGTTGGACACGTCAATCTTCCGTCCATCGGGTGCTCCCCGCATCCGCGGGGATGATCCTCGCGTTCAGGAAAGTGCAAACGGCAAAATTGCGTGCTCCCCGCATCCGCGGGGATGATCCCACTGTCGGGTCGCCTTGCGAGATATCGAATTCGTGCTCCCCGCATCCGCGGGGATGATCCCGTCAGGTGGACAGCATAGCGCCCGATTCCCAAGTGCTCCCCGCATCCGCGGGGATGATCCTGGGTTGACGGCGGTGATTTCGTCGGACCGCAGGTGCTCCCCGCATCCGCGGGGATGATCCTAGCTGCCGACAGTTTATTAGCCTCATCCTTGCGTGCTCCCCGCATCCGCGGGGATGATCCTGTGACCACGACCGGCGCGGATATCGTCGTGGTGTGCTCCCCGCATCCGCGGGGATGATCCCATTGATATCTAACATTACTACTCGCCCATACCGTGCTCCCCGCATCCGCGGGGATGATCCTCATGTAATCCTCGCTCGACTAGCCCGGTGACTGTGCTCCCCGCATCCGCGGGGATGATCCTTCTGCCCAAGCTGTAGCCGCAAACGCAAGTAGGTGCTCCCCGCATCCGCGGGGATGATCCTCTGGCCCAGGAGATGGCGTCGACGCTGCATGAGTGCTCCCCGCATCCGCGGGGATGATCCCAGGCTCTATCAACTGATAAGGGCGTTGGGGTAGTGCTCCCCGCATCCGCGGGGATGATCCGCAGTATCCGCAGCCGATGAGGCTGTGAAGAAGGTGCTCCCCGCATCCGCGGGGATGATCCCTGTGTCGCTTTTACGGCATACTTTGATCCCCTGTGCTCCCCGCATCCGCGGGGATGATCCTCACCGACCTTATACAAGAGGCTATCAAAATGTGTGCTCCCCGCATCCGCGGGGATGATCCTGGGTGAAGAACCAGACGTGACCGAGCCACAGAGTGCTCCCCGCATCCGCGGGGATGATCCCCAGGTGTTGCTGAGCATGCGCGTGGATTATAAGTGCTCCCCGCATCCGCGGGGATGATCCTTTGAACGTGTAATAAGTCATAGGGTCACACTCCGTGCTCCCCGCATCCGCGGGGATGATCCTTCTACGGGTTGTTCGAGACCGTCTATCGTCATGTGCTCCCCGCATCCGCGGGGATGATCCTCGGCAACCCTGGACTGATCGTTGTTGACCGCAGTGCTCCCCGCATCCGCGGGGATGATCCTTCGCGCGTCAGTTCTCACAGCCGGTTCTGGACGTGCTCCCCGCATCCGCGGGGATGATCCTTTGTCATCTGGTATGCCTCTCCTTTTGCCGCTGTGCTCCCCGCATCCGCGGGGATGATCCTGAACTTTTTCCCCCTGAATTGGTCCAGGATGAGTGCTCCCCGCATCCGCGGGGATGATCCCTACCGACTTAGGAATCATGTCATCGACAGACTGTGCTCCCCGCATCCGCGGGGATGATCCGTGACGGTGAGCGTCTCACCCTGAGATCGCCTAGTGCTCCCCGCATCCGCGGGGATGATCCTCGGACGTAAGAAATTCGATATAGCCGTCCATAGTGCTCCCCGCATCCGCGGGGATGATCCTATGCATGATGATAACTCCCTTGGTTAGTATCTGTGCTCCCCGCATCCGCGGGGATGATCCTTGCACCCTTGTCAGTGATGATGAAAAACCTGCGTGCTCCCCGCATCCGCGGGGATGATCCCAAGCAGGAGGTACAAAATGGCTAAGTATTACAGTGCTCCCCGCATCCGCGGGGATGATCCCTGCGTGGCTTTGGGGGGGATTGCAGTTGCCTACGTGCTCCCCGCATCCGCGGGGATGATCCTGCCATCGGTACATGCACCTTGAAAGTGCAGTAGTGCTCCCCGCATCCGCGGGGATGATCCCCAGATACTTACGACCCTCAAGTACGATCCAATGTGCTCCCCGCATCCGCGGGGATGATCCCTGAGTAGCTCCCTCGCTTCTGGGAGTGTATCCGTGCTCCCCGCATCCGCGGGGATGATCCCCTGAAACCGAGGGGCGCAGGCCTGACGGAGCTGTGCTCCCCGCATCCGCGGGGATGATCCGTTTTGCTCCTGTAGGCCCTACCGGGTAAATGGGTGCTCCCCGCATCCGCGGGGATGATCCTTATCCAAATTAACGTCGAATGCGCGATCTATGGTGCTCCCCGCATCCGCGGGGATGATCCTGGCGTGCAAGGCAACAACACGCCCAAGATCGAGTGCTCCCCGCATCCGCGGGGATGATCCTGTCTGATATCGTCAAAAACCCTATGCCATTTAGTGCTCCCCGCATCCGCGGGGATGATCCCCCTTTACATCTTAAAAGGAGTGATTATGGACAGTGCTCCCCGCATCCGCGGGGATGATCCCCAGTCCAACGGCAACACCATGGACTCGTACACGTGCTCCCCGCATCCGCGGGGATGATCCTGGTGTACAGATTCAAATTCGCGGAATTCGGAAGTGCTCCCCGCATCCGCGGGGATGATCCCTGCCATGCTTGGCTATAGTCGAGGTCATATCCGTGCTCCCCGCATCCGCGGGGATGATCCTGCTCAAGGGTGGTACGGATTCCCGCCTGAGTGGTGCTCCCCGCATCCGCGGGGATGATCCTTCTTTGGCTTGGGTTTTCTCGCTCTCCGAAAAGTGCTCCCCGCATCCGCGGGGATGATCCCTCGCGTCGTCGCCTATGACCCCGGATGACGACGTGCTCCCCGCATCCGCGGGGATGATCCTGTCACCGTGAAAAACACATCCTCATAATGCACGTGCTCCCCGCATCCGCGGGGATGATCCTGACCCTCTCAAACAGGGGGAGATTCTGGCCGAGTGCTCCCCGCATCCGCGGGGATGATCCCCGAGAGTCCGGGCTTTAGCAATCCGGAGGAAAGTGCTCCCCGCATCCGCGGGGATGATCCTTTGACGCAAGGTCAGGCCGTAGAAGTCGGCTGGTGCTCCCCGCATCCGCGGGGATGATCCTTCCACTGACAAATCGACTCACGGCATTCCATAGTGCTCCCCGCATCCGCGGGGATGATCCCCATTGCCTGTTAGTTACTGTGCCATCTGCTGGGTGCTCCCCGCATCCGCGGGGATGATCCCAAACGCCAGACAGGCCACAATCAACGACCCGAGTGCTCCCCGCATCCGCGGGGATGATCCCAGGACCAGGATGAGGAGACAGCGGCAGGCATCGTGCTCCCCGCATCCGCGGGGATGATCCCTTGCCTTTTACGCGCTTGTCCAGAAGACCATGGTGCTCCCCGCATCCGCGGGGATGATCCCGGCGGCATGCCGCTGATATTCTTCTATGATAAGTGCTCCCCGCATCCGCGGGGATGATCCGGTCTCGAAAAGTTCGGTCTGCCCTGTGTGTGGGTGCTCCCCGCATCCGCGGGGATGATCCGGCGTGTGGGCCATCTTCATGCGGGTTTCGACAGTGCTCCCCGCATCCGCGGGGATGATCCACGTCCCCTGAAGCTCTGAACCCTGAGAAACTCGTGCTCCCCGCATCCGCGGGGATGATCCTCTTTGAGCAGGTGTTTGAGCTAGCCAATCTGCGTGCTCCCCGCATCCGCGGGGATGATCCCAACACGTATGTTCCGAATTCCATCAACAAACTGTGCTCCCCGCATCCGCGGGGATGATCCTTCGGCCGCCACGACCGCCACCAATGCCAAGACGTGCTCCCCGCATCCGCGGGGATGATCCTAGTCAGTCGTATTCTCGCTCTCATTTTGACTGGTGCTCCCCGCATCCGCGGGGATGATCCCGTGGAGCAGATTCAACGGGAAGTCGCTCCGCAGTGCTCCTCGCATCCGCGGGGATGATCCGTTCGCTAGACACATTCGGATATAGGTCGTAGCGTGCTCCCCGCATCCGCGGGGATGATCCGCCGGTACCTTATGCCTCACCAGCTCACGGGCCGTGCTCCCCGCATCCGCGGGGATGATCCTGCACTTTGATGGTCGCATTGTCGCCCTTGGGAGTGCTCCCCGCATCCGCGGGGATGATCCCAGATGTACTCCGTCCAGGCATCAAGCTCAAGAGTGCTCCCCGCATCCGCGGGGATGATCCCGGTGTTGGACGGGTTGTCATTCGCATGGCTGAGTGCTCCCCGCATCCGCGGGGATGATCCGTCGCCCACCGGCATTAAACGCCCTTACGCGCGGTGCTCCCCGCATCCGCGGGGATGATCCTGTGACTGGCCCGATTGTGGCGCGCTGGGTACTGTGCTCCCCGCATCCGCGGGGATGATCCCGGGCTGCGGCCGCCGTACAGGATCTATCCGGGGTGCTCCCCGCATCCGCGGGGATGATCCTATTCAGTCGCCACGTGACGGTTGGTCCGGCAGGTGCTCCCCGCATCCGCGGGGATGATCCCATTCGGGCGTACATTTTTCCACAGCAAGCCAAGTGCTCCCCGCATCCGCGGGGATGATCCTAAACTATACCGTCTAGCATAAGTGACTGCCGAGTGCTCCCCGCATCCGCGGGGATGATCCCATGTGTCGCCCCCGTCCAGGTGGGAAACGACCGTGCTCCCCGCATCCGCGGGGATGATTTTCTGCCTGCTCATGACTGCTCCCTCTCGTGGGTGTGCTCCCCGCATCCGCGGGGATGATCCTTGCCGTAATGGTTGTCGAACAGACCCCAGAAAGTGCTCCCCGCATCCGCGGGGATGATCCTACATTTACGCCAGGCCATGTCATAGGCCACCCGTGCTCCCCGCATCCGCGGGGATGATTGGAAAGCCTATGCGAAAATGTACGCCAGCCAGCCGTGCTCCCCGCATCCGCGGGGATGATCCCAGATATGCACGCATCCAACTGTCAGCATCAGTGTGCTCCCCGCATCCGCGGGGATGATCCGTCGGTGACCGCAGCTACCATGTCGGTCGATCCGTGCTCCCCGCATCCGCGGGGATGATCCTAATTCGCAGTCTTTAATCAAACAAAAACAAAGGTGCTCCCCGCATCCGCGGGGATGATCCCTCAAAATCTACACTCTGATAAAAACCTAAATGGTGCTCCCCGCATCCGCGGGGATGATCCCGTCCATATCCTGTCCACTTGCAGATAATCGCAGTGCTCCCCGCATCCGCGGAGATGATCCCCGCTGCGCTACGATAAGGATGGCAACGTGGTGGTGCTCCCCGCATCCGCGGGGATGATCCCATCATCGTATGGTCTCCCGCATACGGCAGGCAGTGCTCCCCGCATCCGCGGGGATGATCCGTGATAGCGCTTGGGTCGTGGCTTGGCTGGCTTGTGCTCCCCGCATCCGCGGGGATGATCCTCAGATACAAGCAAAGGTGCATGATGGAAGACAGTGCTCCCCGCATCCGCGGGGATGATCCTGGCATGTCGTCTTCTCCGTTCCACCTGAGATAGTGCTCCCCGCATCCGCGGGGATGATCCCGACCTGCGCAAGCAGACCGACCAGGTGTCCAAGTGCTCCCCGCATCCGCGGGGATGATTGCTCAAGCAATGAGGCATACTTGTTCTCAAGGATGTGCTCTCCGCATCCGCGGGGATGATCCTAGCGCCACGCCCACTATATGACGTGACGATATGTGCTCCCCGCATGCGCGGGGATGATCCGGTCAGCCAGGTCATGGAGCAGGGCCGGCAGAAGTGCTCCCCGCATCCGCGGGGATGATCCCTGCGCATCACGTCGCCCAGGTCGACCATGGCCGTGCTCCCCGCGTCCGCGTGGATGATCCTGGATTCTGCGTGAGTATCTGGCACCCAGGTCAGTGCTCCCCGCATCCGCGGGGATGATCCGGTGTACCAGGGTCTGGACTGCCAGCTATTCACCCCCCCCCCCCCTCCCGCATTGGCAGGGATAATTCTGAGCCCTAGCGCTGATGGGAGATATAAGTACTTCTCGCATTTGAGACGATAGGCAATTCTTGATTGCTGTTGTGTTTCCATTGTGCCTCATTATTGGCATTTAGCAC
>NZ_JBVPQK010000114.1:0-7640 GCF_058197115.1 Bifidobacterium sp. POST2/T3 (B1) | reverse complement strand
CTGGGGCGAGGGTCGGCTGGATCTTTTTGCGTCTGCTCCTCTTGCTTGCCGAGTGACAGATTAGCCACTGCTTCAGCGCCAAGAACCGTCTGTCCTGCCATGACGGCTTGGAGGGCCGGCACCACCGAAGCCACGTCCTGCTTGATCACATAGCCCTTGGCACCCAAGGCCAGAGCACGGGAAATATACTCCTTGTCTGCAAAGGTGGTCAGAAAGAGCACACGGGCAGCCGAATCCATGGCGATGATGTGCTCCGCCGCCTCCAGACCGTCCATGCCAGGCATCTGCACGTCAAGCAGCAGCACGTCAGGCCTCCCACCAGCGGCCTGGTAACAATCCAGGGTTGACTGACCGTCATTGGCAGTCCAGAGCACGTCTGCAGTACCGGTTGCCGTCAAAATCGTTGATAGAGACGAGCAAACGATCGGATCGTCATCAGCGATAGCGACTTTCATGCCATTACCCTCTTATTCTCTACATGCTTTGTTGCGCTTTGGTTGGTCCAGGGTTCCTTGGGCAAGGATACGAAAACCTTCCACCCTTGTCGGTTGGGTCCGCTGTTGGCCGTGCCTCCCAAGGCTCTGGCCCTGGCTTCCATATCGGCCAGCCCCATGCCACGCTGGAGCCCTGGCTTCTTTAGGTGCGAGCTGTCAGGCTGCGATTGCTGAATCCCGCCGTCGTCCTGCACCACCATCTGCCAGAAGGCCGGGAGGTCGCGCAGAATGACCTGTGCCGTCCTGGCTGAAGAATGCCGGACCGTATTGGTAAGGGCCTCACGAACAATGGTGGCCAGGCAACGACACACTGGTGCAGGGGCTGTCTTAATGCCGTTGTTCAAATCGACCTTTAGCCGCCCCATGGAAGCCTTGGAGCTGGCATCCTCCATCTGGGATGCGAAATCGGTGCCCTCATCCTCCAAGTCATGCACTGAACGACGAATCGTAGTCATGGCCTGGTCCAAGGTCTTGCCGACACTTTCAAAGACCTGCTCGGTACCCTGATCGCCCTTGCTCTGAGCAACCACCCGGCCAGCCTGTGTCTGCATGATGGCTCGGGTGAGCAGGTGGCCCACATTGTCATGAATATCTCGGGCGATCCGGGTCCGCTCCGATAAGTGCGCCATCCGGGTCGCCTGGGCTCTCTCCTCGTCCAGATCGCTGATGCGGTCATGCAGTTGGCGAATCCTGTAGCGCTCGGTGTCTTCAATCTGCCATACGCGACCCTTAGCCACGGCTAAGTGCGCGCACGTCAGTCCGCCGCCTTGCGCCAGTGCCGAGGTCAATGAAGCCAGCAGGGCATAGCGTTGGGGAAGGCCTTTGAAGAGTATGAGGTCGGCCATGGCAGATATCAGCCAAAAGAATGCCGGCATCAAGGCCAAGAGCAGCATGGACCAGGCCAATCCGGAATTCTTGGCTTGGGGATCTTTCATGCCGAATGACCTGGTGACTGGAACTATGGTTCCGAGTCCGACGCCCGCCTCAAAGGCCAGGGCTGGCAGGAAGAAGAGCCAGTCTGGTATGAACGTTGCCAAAAGCGATACCAGAGCGCCGCCCCACATGGAACCTGGCGCAGGCAGCAGCCATTCACACAGGGCTCCTGCGGCTACTGAGGCCAAAAGGCCAGCGATCAGGGTGCCTGATACCCCTGAACCATACCATGATCCGCATAAGGTCCCCAGGCCAAGCAGGACCAGCCAGCCAGCTATCCTGCCCATGAATGTCTCCTCGCCCTGTTGCTCTATTGTCTCAAATAGTAATTGTCGGGCTACCCGTTCCTGAGCCTAAGCGCAGGCAAGACTACCCATGACAAATGTCATAAGTTGTGATTTGACCGTCTACAACATTGATGACGGCTGTCATGGTGTTGGGCCAGCCCTAGCTGGGATGATGGAATCATGAACATTTCACGTGAGCAAGAGCCGGCCTTGCAGGTCAGCGCATTGGTGAAGCGCTACGGCGACATGGTGGCCTTGGACCACTTCGACATGGAAGTCAGCCGAGGTGAGGTATTTGGACTGCTTGGCCCCAATGGTTCAGGCAAGTCAACCGCCATCAACTGCATACTGGCCCTGCTCAGCTTTGAATCGGGGACGGTTCGGATATTCGGGCAGGAGATGACCCCGACCTCCTACGACCTTAAAAGTCATATAGGCGTGGTTCCACAGAATGTGGCCGTCTTCAACGAACTGAGCGTGCAGGAGAACATCGACTATTTCTGCTCCCTCTATGTGCCCAAGAAGGCCGACCGCAAGGATCTGGTTGAGCAGGCCATTGACTTCGTGGGACTGGGCGACTTTCGAAAGTTCCGTCCCGGCAAATTGTCGGGCGGTCTGCTGCGCAGGCTCAACATCGCCTGTGGCATCGCCCATCAGCCCGACCTCATCTTTTTCGACGAGCCCACCGTCGCCGTTGACCCCCAGAGCCGCAACGCCATCCTGGAAGGCATCGAACGGCTGAACGCCCAAGGGGCCACGGTGGTTTACACCAGCCATTACATGGAAGAGGTGGAGGAGATCTGTACGCGCATCATGATCATGGACCACGGTCGTCAAATTGCCCTGGGCACTGCCGAGGAGCTCAAAGGCATGGTCCAGGTCGGCGAGCAGGTCACCGTCGAGACTCTGGATCTGCAGGACTCCACCCTAGCCCGGATTCGTGCCCTGCCCCTGACCCATTCCGTCGACTATGACGGCAAGGAACTGGTCATCCATTGTCGCCAGGGTGAGCACAACCTGCAGGACGTGCTGACGGTCCTGGAATCCACCAAGACCAGCTACGGCCACCTGACCAGTCGTCCGCCATCCCTGAACGACGTGTTCCTGGAACTGACCGGCAAGGAACTGCGCGACTGAGCGCGGTCCCAAGGCTCAATTGCCGTAAGGAGCACCTATCTATGTGGAACTCATTCCTGATCAACGTCAAGACCTCGATACGCAACACTTCCTCTCTCTTCTGGGTCCTGGCCTTCCCAGTCATTCTGGCCGCTCTGATGCTGGGCATCATGGGCAATCTGCAAGACAGTTACACCGCCGAGGCACAGCACTTCGCCATTGTTTCGGACGCTAACTGGAAAGCCAACTCAGGTGCTGACGAGTTGGTTTCCTCACTATCGAAGAAACCCAAGGCAGGATCCGAGGACACTCAGCTGCTTGTCCCGACGACAGTAGCTTCCCGGGACGAAGCAAATACGCGTCTGGATAGCCGGAAGGATATTGGCTATCTGTACGCGGGCCCTGACGGACTGGTCAACATGGTCCTGTCCAACCGCGAAGCCGCCAGTATCCAATCCGATGCAACCGCCTCCGAAGGCATCGCGGTCTCCATTCTGTCCGCCTCGCTGGGCAGCTTCAACCAGGCCAACTCCGCAAGGGCAGCCATTGCCTCACCAAGCAACCAAATTCTGCTGCAATCCGGCGGGCAAATCTACACAAAGCAGATCCGCCTGACGCACATCCACCCTTCAATGACTGCACCCTACTTCTTCGCTGTGCTCGCTATGGCCTGCCTTATCGGTGCCAGCACCGCCGCCGAGATGATAGCCAAGACTCAGCCCAACCTTTCAGCCCTAGGAGCCCGACGGGCCAGCTCGCCCAGCCCCAAGTGGAGGCAGGCAGCGGGCGCCTTCCTGGCCTCCTGGCTCGTCTCCGCAGTCAGCCTCCTGGTCGCCTACATCTTCGTCCGCACAGTTTGCGGTGTGCAAACCGGTGGTCGTGACCCGATAGCCCTCATAGCCATCGCCGTGGGCACCTTTATGGCCACCGCTTTCGGCTCTATGATGGGCGCGATTCCCAAACTCCCCACCGAAACGAAGGTTGGCCTGGTCATAGGCATCGACTGCACCCTGAGTGCCTTTATCGGCCTCTACGGCAGCATGACTATGGACCTCAACAACGCCATCCAGGAGCATGCTCCTATCCTTCACCTGCTCAACCCAGTCAAGCAGGTCTCCAACCTCTTCTATGACATTGTCTACTACGACAGCCTGGCACCCTTCGCCCGCACCTGCGGCATCCTGGCCATTATGGCCGCTATCTTCCTGACCACCTGTGGTCTGCTCCTAAGGAAACAACGGTATGAATACTTGTAAAACAGCACTACGCGTCATCTGGGCGCATAAGTTCTACCTCCTCCTGTACCTGGTGGGCATGAGCCTGATCATGATTGTCGTCGGTTCCGCGAATATGCAGGCCGCGGTGCGTGCCAATGCCTCAAGCTCGGTTGGTCGTTTTGAACCCGCACGTGCGAAGGTGGTGGTCATCAACAGGGATTGCGGTAACCAGGTTGGTTGCGAGCTGGGCCAGGGTCTGAAGAAGTATTTGGGCAAGTCGGCCCATCTGGAGACAGTCGAAGATAAACCTCAGGCTCTGCAGGATGCCAACGTATCCGGCAAAAGTGATTTAACTGTCATCATTCCTAAGGGATATGGACAACGGTTCCTTGTGGCGCTTGAAGACACTGCTGCCCAAGCTCACAGCGGCGGTAAGACGTCTGATTTTCCTAAAGTTGAAACGGCTGCCTCCTATAATTCCAGCCGTGGCAGTCTGGCACAATTGCAGGTGGACAGTTATTTTGATGCTCTTCGTACTGCCTTGCTTACGGGTCTGGGCCAAAACGGTTCGATGGATCTGCATTCGTCTACGGCGGTCAAGGATGCTGCTGCTTATGCTGTGGCCCACTATTCCGGAAACCAGCCACATGTGAGCATCCATACCAGCCCGAAAACTGATGGCCACGGAGCCCTGTTGAAAGGCTTCGCTACGACAGTCGGCCTGGCTGCTTTTCCCTTGATGACGGCATTGACGGTCTGCGTTGCCACGCTCTTCGGAGCTTTCATTTCTCCTGACCGACATCGACGCCTGCTTGCCTCTCCAATGCGATCAACCAGCCTGAATGGACAGGAACTCGCGGCAGCCCTCATTGTGGCAGGCTTCTCCTGGGCATACTACGTGGCACTTGTTGCCTTCAGTATGGCGGCATCGGGGGTGTCCCTGATCTCACTTGGCTGGGAGAGGGTGCTGCTGAGCTTTTTCGTCATGCTGATATTCGCTGTATCGGCGGCATCCTTTGGATTCATGCTTTCTCAGTTCAATCCTTCTTCTTCGCTCATAAACTCCGTCGGGGTCACCTTCGGCTTGGTGGTTATGTTCACCTCCGGATCGAGTGCCGGCGGCGCCCTGCCTCCGGTCATGCAGACCATCGGCAAACTGACGCCGGGCTGGTGGTACAACACTGCAGTCCAATCAATAATGGATTCAAGCACAACTGGTTTGGCCTCCTGGGGCCTTCCACTGACTGTGGTTGCACTGTTCGCTCTGGCTTATGTCTGTGTCGGTCTCATGGTCTCCCGTCTGACACGCACCCGGGCCACCCTGGTCGCTCCTGTCAGCTCCGACCCCAGTATGATCGGATGACGCCTGATTTTGCCAGTCATTCGTCCGGTTTCATGGCCAGTCTGGCTATCAGACAGGTAAGCAGTGTCACTATGACTACTCCAGTGATAATCAGGGTCATGGGGCAGTGGTCGATTAGTGGGCCGAAGGCGGCCTGTCCCAGCGGAATCGCACACATGCATAGACTGTTGGTCAGCCCTATTACCTTGCCTATCAGCATTGCAGGGGTATGAATCTGCTCATAGGACAGGGAAGTGATGTTGACCGTCTGCACTATTCCCGCAGCCAGAGCTATGCACCCGGTTACCAGGGCGAAGAGGACATATGTAGGCAAATGCAAAAGCAGCCCTGCCGCAATGGGCAGGAGGACCAGGGCGCTGCTCGAGAGCAGTATGGGTATCCGTTGCAGATAGAACCAGTTTGGACGGATGGAAACCAAGATGGCTCCAAGCAGGCTCCCGCAGGCCAGTATTCCTTCAGCCAGCCCCTGCATGGCATTGCTCAGACCCAGCGTGCGAGTGACCATATATGGCAAGGCCACGTTGATGTAGGAGGCAAAGATCAGGTTGGCCGCCAGGCTGAGTCCTATGACCACTTTGAGGTTGCCATGTCTGACCAGAAATTGTGCAGCGGCTTTGGTGTCCTCGACCAGGTGGCTAACCAGCGCTCTTGGGCCTTGTGAGGGGCCCTGCGCTGGTTCGGGAATCCTGACGGCGATTTTGATCCAGACGGCGGAAAGAAGACAGACCAAGGCGGCAACCCCGACCACTTGCATGATGCCGAAGAATCCCATGACCATGCCGGCCAATACTGGTCCGATCATTCCTACCAGGGAGATCGCCTGGGAAACCAGGGCTGATGCGCGGGTCAGGTCTTTTCTGTCCACCAGACAGTGAAGGGCCGCCTGCACCGTTGGGCTGTAACAGGCTCGGTAGGCATTGACCAGCATCATGCAGGCCACGGTCAAAAAAACCGGGTCGATTTTGTGGCTTATCAGGATGTACAAGAAGGCGGTCAATGCTGACAGAATGTCCAGCACCGCCATGGTGGACTGCTTGTGCAGCCGGTCGGCCAGAGCTCCGCCCAGGGGGGTAAGGAGTATGGATGGAAGGACCGCCAGAGCGGAGACCATGCCATAGAGGGATGCCGATCCTGAGATGTTGAGCAGGTGAAGCGGAAGGGCGAAGACCAAGCATGTTTGCCCTAGATTGGAGAGAATCTCAGTCGTCAGAAGAGCAATGAACGGCAGTGTCAGCAGCCCCTTGCCCTTGGAGTGGTCCATGCTTGAGGTTTGGTCGTGAGCGGGCGGGTTCATCTGCTGTCTTCGCTTTCAGTCTTTTCCTTGTTGTTGCCCTTGGCATTGGTGCCGAAGGAGGCCAGTAGGTCGGAGAATCCCTGGTCCTGCAGGGGGATGCCCAGGCCTCGCATGATCGAGAAAAAGCAAGCGGCTCTGGTGCGAAGCTCCGTCTGCGTGCCCCGGCGAAAGAAGGGCAGCAGCCACATGTTGGCCAGCAGGCGGAGAATCTCCGCTGCTTGTTCAACGTGGTCCACATGCAGTGAGCCGTCCTGGTTGCCCTGTTCCAAGAGGTCGACAAAGTCGTCCCGTTCGTCCACCACGGCGGTGAATTCCATGCCGATCATCTTGGGATTGGCTTTTGGATTGAATTTGCGGAACATCAGATCCGCGGCCTCCAGTCTCTTTCGCGCTCGCTCAGGGGAGAAGAGCGACTGCAGCTGCTCCAAAGCCGTGCCTTGCTTCGACCGGGTTTGGGTTTTGCCGGACGTCTCGCTCATGGTGTTCATCAACCTATTGGCCACGGCGTCGAAGAGATCTTCCTTGGACTGGAAGTGATGGTAGACGGCTCCCTTGCTCAAGCCTGCTGTCGCATTGATGATGTCCTGCATGCTTGTTTTGTCGTAGCCCTGGCTGGTGAAGAGCTCAGTGGCGGCTTTGATGATTCGCTCCTGCGTCAGCTCGGGGTGTGCGTTGCGGGCCATGGTTGTCTTCCTTTCAGGTCGCTGAGTTGAATCGCCATTGATCGGTTGGGGGAGTCTTCATGCCTTGGATCAATTACATACCGACCGTTGGTATGAATATATCACAACGTACGCTCTGCTGTAGGTCGCGCTCATGTGGTTTAATAAACACTTGGTTTGCGCATTTGTGCGCGGACCTATCTGGAGTCTCAGCCCATCAATGGGTCGGCGGCCGCAAGGTCGTTCGTGCTTGGCACGGTGAAGCATTGGAGAG
>NZ_JBVPQK010000113.1:0-7773 GCF_058197115.1 Bifidobacterium sp. POST2/T3 (B1) | reverse complement strand
CAGCAGTCGAAGGAGAGCATGATGACCACTCAGATCTATCGACGGTTCGATCCTTGGCGCACCTCCCCCGTCCAGGAGAAAGCCCGCAAGCAAATTATGGACAGCCACTACTTCAGCGTCGACAGGGTCACCTTTGAATCCAGCGACAATCAGACCTTCGACCGCAGCATCGTCAGCGAGAAGCATGGAGACACCATCGCCGTCCTGGCCATCACCGACGACGGACGGATACCACTGGTCGAGCAGTACCGTCTGCCCACCCACCGCTGGACCCTTGAATTGCCGGCCGGCCATCCGCTCAACGACAAGGAAGCTCCCATCGATGTAGCCACCAGACGACTGCGCGAGGAAGCCGGATACAAGGCTACCTCCTTTAACCAGTTCGCGAGGTTCATCAACACCCCCAGCTTCTCCACTCAGCACACTACCCTCTTCTATGCCGAGGGCCTGACCCCGGTCCAGCCTGCCAGCCTGGCACCGGAGACCCCGCACCAGAATGTGCGACTCTTCACCGTGGACGAGGCCTACGACATGGTGATCGCAGGAACCATACTGGATGCAAAAACCACCATCGCCATCCTGCGGGCGAAAATCGGACTGTCGGACCTGCACTGAGGCAGGAACCCCCGCATGACGAACCGGTGGCCTCTCCCCTACCTTGGCGGGCGGGGGAAAGACCACCGGTTTCTTGCTCTATCAATACCGAATGAACCTGACGGCCACCCGCCTGGCTGACTCAGTCGACAGCCAGGCAGCATGCCGGAGAATCAGTCGTTGGCGCCAACCGTGTGCACGTAGATGCAGTCGGTGTTTCCTGGCTCATACTCGCCCTGGGCGCTGCTCAGCACCACCAGGCAATCGCCGTCGGAGACCTTGTCCTGCTTCTTCAGAGTGGCGTCCACGAAGGCCATGAGGCTTGCACGGTTGAAGTCGTGGTAATCCTGCTCGCACATGAATGCCTCGGTGCCCCAGCTCAGTGCCAGCCAATGATAAGTGTGCTCATCGGTGGTCAGCGCATAGATGGGGGCGGCCGGACGCTCACGGGAGACGCGGTGCACGGTGTTGCCGGTCTGAGTGAAGGCCACGATGGCCTTGGCATTGATCTTGTCGGCCAGGTCCACAGCTGCGGAGGAGACGGCACCGGAGTTGGACATGTCCAGGTTGTGCATATCCGGGATGCGGTCGAAGCCGTGGGTGGTGGCGTACTCGGAGATCCGGGCCATGGTAGAGACCGTGGTGTCGGGGTAGTCGCCCACGGCGGTCTCGTTGGAGGTCATGGTGGCGTCGGCGCCGTCCAGCACGGCGTTGGCGCAGTCGGAGGCCTCGGCACGGCTGGGGATGGGCGAATGAACCATTGAGCCCAGGACCTCGGTGGCGACGATGACCGGCTTGGCGTACTGACGGGCCAGCTCGATGCAACGCTTGGTCACCAGGGGGACCTGCTCGAAGGGCATCTCCACGGCCATGTCACCGCGGGCAACCATGATGCCGTCGAAGGCCTTGACGATCTCCTCCAGGTTCTCAACGGCCTGGGGCTTCTCGATCTTGGCCACGATGGGGATGCGGCGACCCTCCTCGTCCATGATCTCATGGGCGCGATCGATGTCGGTGGCGAAACGGACGAAGGACATGGCGATGATGTCGGCACCGGTGCGGATGCCCCAGCGCAGGTCCTCCTCGTCCTTGGGGGTGAGTGCCGGCAGGCTCACGGCCACACCGGGCAGGTTGATGCCCTTGTGGGAGGAGACCGGGCCGGCCACGACCACCTTGGTGTGGACCTGGTTGCCCGCGACCTTGGTGACCTCCAGACGGACCTTGCCGTCATCGATCAGGATGGGATCGCCGGGGTGGCAGTCCCCGGGCAGACCCTTGAAGGTGGTGGAGGTCATGTGCTCGTCACCCTCGACATCGTCGGTGGTGATGGTGAACTCCTGGCCCTCCTTGAGGATGACCTTGTCTTCGCCCTGCTCGTTCTTCTTGAACCAACCGCAACGAATCTTGGGACCCTGCAGATCGACCAGGGCCGCCACGTTGCGCCCAGTCTCCTTGCTGGCCTGACGCACGTTGTTGTAAACCTTGAGGTGATCTTCGGGGGTGCCATGGGACCGGTTGAGCCTGGCCACATCCATGCCGGCCTTGACCAGCTTGGTGATGTTCTCAAGCGACTCCGAAGCCGGCCCGATGGTATCGACGATCTTGGCTTTGCGCATATGCTACCTGCCTGTTCTTTTTCTTACTTACTGTTCCATTGTACAGACTCAGCCTGCTGTGGACCAGTATTTCCCGTTAGCGCTAACAACCCTTGCGGCTCAGGGCTTCCTTACTGCTTTACTCACTGTGGAGCGGTTTGGGAGGACTGATGGCGGCTTTTTTAAGCACTGAAGCCAGGGCCGCGGTGCCCACGGCCAGAACAATGACCAGCAGGGATGCCCAGGTCGGTATCTCCGGCACGGCAGTCAGGGGCTGTCCGCCGTTGATGAAGGGCAGCGTGTTGCCGTGCAGAGCCTCCATGATCAGCTTGACCCCGATGAAGGCCAGGACCACAGCCAGCCCCAGGGGCAGATACTCCAGCTTGTCCAGCAGGGATCCCAACAGGAAGTAAAGCTGCTGAAGGCCCAGCAGGGCGAAGACGTTGGAGGTGAAGACGATGAAGGGGTCCTTGGTCAGTCCGAAGATGGCCGGAATGGAGTCAAAGGCGAACATGACATCGGTGGTGCCGATGGCCAGGAAGACCACCAGCATGGGCGTGAAGTAGCGCTTGCCCTCGAAGGTGGTCCGCAGGTGCTCACCGTCATAGTGGCTGGTGATGGGGATGACCCGGCGCAGGACCCTGATAAGCCCGTTCTCGTGGTACTCCTCCTGCTTGCCTCGGCTGGAGACCATGTTCCAGGCGGTGTAGAGCAGGAAGAAGCCGAAGATGAAGAAGATCCAGGTGAAGCGGGTGATCAGCGCCGTTCCGGCCAGGATGAAGACGCCGCGCAGCAGCAGCGCGATGGTGATGCCGACGCTGAGCACATAACGCTGAAGCCGCAGGGGCACGGCGAAATTGCCCATGATGATGACGAAGACAAAGAGGTTGTCGATGCTGAGCGAGTACTCGGTCAGCCAGCCCGAGTAGAACTCGATGGCCGGCTTGGATCCGGCCACCTTCCAGATCAGTGCCCCGAAAATCAAGGCCATGACCACGAAGAAGCCGATGTGCCTCACGCATTCGCCGGTCGAGGGCACATGTGGCCGCCGCCCGATCACCAGAAGATCAACCACGAAGAAAACGGCCAGCACAACCAGGCTCACAACCATGAACGGCAGAGGTGTCTCGGACATATCACCTGACTCTAGCGGCAAGATATGACGTGCTCATCTGCCCCTCTGCATGTCAGAACATCCTCACAGAGAGCGGTCAGCGGATCGGGCCTGTGATGCTCTTGGCATCACAGGCCCTAAGCATGGCCGGGGCAGGCCACTGGTCAAGAGCTCCGGACCAAGGAGCAAACTTACTTTTTGGCCTCGGTCATCTGTCTCAGCTCCTTCTTCAGATCCTTGATTTCGTCGCGCAGGCGGGCTGCGAGCTCGAACTGCAGCTGTTGCGCAGCCGTGTGCATCTGGTCGCTCAGCTGACGGATCAGGTCGGCGAGGTCCTGCGCCGGCAGACCGGCCTGGAGGATCTCCTGATGCCGCTTGTCGGCCTCCTCCTTGTCGTAGAGGGGCACGCCCAGGTGGGAATTGCCGGCCTTGTTGGCGTTGCGGTAGCCGCCCGCCAGCAGGGTCTGTGTGTCCACATCCTCCTTGGCCAGCATGTCGTTGACGTCGCTGATCTTCTTGATCAACGGCTTGGGATCCACGCCGTGTTCCTTGTTGTAGGCGATCTGCTTGGCTCGGCGACGGTTGGTCTCGCTGATGGCTTTGTCCATGGAGTCAGTGACCTCGTCGGCGTACATGATGACCTTGCCGGACACATTTCTGGCGGCACGGCCGATGGTCTGGATCAGTGAGCGATAGGAGCGCAGGAAGCCCTCCTTGTCCGCATCCAGAATGGCCACCAGGGAGACCTCGGGCAGGTCTAGCCCCTCACGCAAGAGGTTGATGCCCACGATGACGTCGATCTTGCCCTCGCGCAGTTCGCGTAGGAGTTCCACCCTCCTCAGGGTGTCTACGTCAGAGTGCAGGTATTCCACCTTGATGTCGCGCTCAAGCAGATAGTCGGTCAGGTCCTCTGCCATCTTCTTGGTCAGCGTGGTCACCAAGACCCGCTCATGACGATCCACCCGGGTCTTGATCTCGTCCAGAAGGTCGTCCACCTGGCCCTTGACAGGCCTTACCTCCACCTCGGGATCCAGCAGACCGGTGGGCCGTATGACCTGCTCTACTACCCCGTCAGACAGGCCCATCTCATAGTCGCCCGGTGTTGCTGACAAGTAGACGGTCTGGCCCACCTTGTCCAGAAACTCGGGCCACTTCAGCGGGCGGTTGTCCATAGCCGAGGGCAGACGGAAGCCGTGCTCCACCAGGGTCCGCTTGCGGCTGGCATCCCCCTCATACATGGCTCCGATCTGGGGGACGGTCACATGGGACTCATCAATGACCAGCAGGAAGTCGTCAGGAAAGAAGTCCAGCAGGGTGTGGGGAGGTGTCCCAGGTTCGCGCCCGTCGAAGTGACGGGAGTAGTTCTCCACTCCGGAGCAAGTGCCGATCTGGGTGAGCATCTCCAGGTCGTAGGTGGTGCGCATGGTCAGCCTCTGGGCCTCCAGCTCCTTGCCCTGCTTGCGCAGCTGGCCCACACGCCAGTCCAGCTCCTCCTTGATGGTCTTCAGGGCGCGCTCCATCCGCTCGGGACCGGCCACATAGTGGGATGCGGGGAAGATGTGCACGGAGCTCTCATGGGCAATCTCGTCCCCGGTCAGCGGGTGCAGAGTGGAGATGCGATCGATCTCGTCACCAAAGAATTCGATGCGGACGGCCAGCTCCTCATAGACGGGGATGATCTCGACCGTGTCGCCGCGCACGCGGAAGGTACCTCGGGTGAAGGCGATGTCGTTGCGCTTGTACTGCATGTCCACGAACTTGCGCAGTAGGTCATCCCGGTTGATCCGGTCCCCCTCGTGCAGGAAGAGCATGCGTCCGGCATACTCCTCGGGCGTGCCCAAGCCGTAGATGCAGGAGACGGTAGCCACCACCACGCAGTCGCGCCTGGTCAGCAGGTTGGCCGTGGCGGCGTGCCGGAGCCGCTCCACGTCGTCGTTGATGTTCGAGTCCTTCTCGATATAGGTATCCGTCTGGGGGATGTAGGCCTCAGGCTGGTAGTAGTCGTAATAGGAGACGAAATAGGAGACCGCATTGTCGGGCATGAGCTCCCTGAACTCGGCGCAGAGCTGGGCTGCCAGGGTCTTGTTGGGCTCCAGAATCAGAGTGGGCCGCTGCAGACGCTCGATCAGCCAGGCTGTGGTCGCGGTCTTGCCGGTGCCGGTGGCGCCCATGAGCACCACATCGTTCTCGCCATTCTCGATCCGCGTAGCCAGCTCCTCAATGGCCTCTGGCTGGTCGCCGGAGGGCTTGTAGGGAGACTTGACCACGAAGGGCTTATTGGTCCGCTCAATGTTGAACCCCATGAAACTCCCTTCCAGGATGCGTCATTCGCCAAGGCCGTCAGTCACGGTGCGAGGATCCCTTGGCCAAGGCCTTCAATTCTTTATATATTCTATCAACAGACTCGAACATTTGTTCGATAGGCTGGGACCCGTTCACCAGCAGGTCGGCCTGAGCGCGTCGCGCACTGCTGTTGGCCTGAGAGCCGATGCGCTCAACAGCCTGACTCGTGGTCATATGCCGCTGATTCACCATGCGCGTAATCCTCACCTGGCTGGGGGCCTCTACCAGCAGAACCTTGTTGAAATGAAAAGGAATGGCAGAGCGCACCTCGGTCAGCAAAGGCACCTCATGGACCACCACCTCGGAACCTTCCAGCCAGGGCTGCTCGGCCTTGGCGGCCAGGTCATAGACCAGCGGATGAATGATCTCGTCCAGGTCCTTGCGGTCCCAGTCAGCCGTCGGCCCTCCGAAGACCCGTGCAGCCAGGGCTGACCTGTCCACTCCCCCATGGCCGTCCCCGCAGTCTGCTCCGAATCGCTCCAGGACCGGCCCGACACCAGGTCCGCCCGGAGCGATGACCTCATGGGAGAGCCTGTCGTAGTCGATGACCCTGGCCCCGTCCTGAGCCAGCCGAGCCGCCACCGTGCTCTTGCCGGCCGCTATCCCGCCGGTCAATCCCACACGTATCATCCCGACCTCCCACATATACCCACATATACCTTATGGCGGCAGATACAAATGGAGGGGCCCGACCGAGGCCGGACCCCTCCATTCACTACTTAATGCTCACTTCTTTTCCTTGAGCAGCTGCTCGCGCAGGGCGGCCAGCTGGTCGTCGGAGGCCAAGGTGCCCTCGGAGCTGGACTCCGAGCTGTAGTTGGTAGTCTCCTCGGAGCTCTGACGGTGGGAGTGAGAACCGGCGGCAGGCGCCTGGGAGGACCGGCTGTCCTCGGCGGCCGAAGCCTCGGCGTTCTCCAGCTCCTTGGCCACGAAGGCCTTGTGCTGCTCCCAGAGGTCGTGGGCAGCCGCATACTGGGACTCCCACTCCTCCCGCTGCTTCTCGTAGCCGGCGATCCACTCGTTGGTCTCGGGGTCGAAGCCCTCGGGGTACTTGTAGTTGCCGTCCTCGTCGTACTCGGCAGGCATGCCGTAGATGGCCGGATCGAAGTCCTCGGAGGTCGGATCGACGGAGTCATCGGCCTGCTTGAGGGACAGGGAGATACGGCGGCGATCCAGGTCGACGTCGATGACCTTGACGAAGATCTCCTCGCCCTGCTTGACGACGGTCTCGGGGTTCTCCACGTGGCGGTTGGCCAGCTCGGAGATGTGGACCAGGCCCTCGATACCGTCCTCGACGGAGACGAAGACGCCGAACTGCACAATCTTGGTGACCTTGCCCTTGACGATCTGTCCGGGCACATGGGTCCGGGCAAAGCGCTGCCAAGGATCTTCCTGGGTGGCCTTGAGGGACAGCGAGATGCGCTCGCGGTCCATATCGACATCCAGCACCTCGACGGTGACCTTGTCGCCCACCTTGACAACCTCACTGGGGTGATCGATGTGCTTCCAGGAGAGCTCGGAGACGTGGATCAGGCCGTCCACGCCGCCCAGGTCGACGAAGGCGCCGAAGTTGACGATGGAGCTGACCGTGCCCTCGCGGATCTGGCCCTTCTTGAGCTGGGCCATGAAGGTCTCGCGCACCTCGGACTGGGTCTCCTCCAGGTACTGGCGGCGGGAGAGGACCACGTTGTTGCGGTTCTTGTCCAGCTCCAGGATCTTGGCCTTGATCTTCTGCCCGATGTAGGGAGACAGGTCGCGCACGCGACGCATCTCGACCAAGGATGCGGGCAGGAAGCCACGCAGGCCGATGTCAACGATGAGTCCGCCCTTGACGGCCTCGATGACGGTGCCCTCGACGACCCCGTCAGCCTCCTTGATCTTCTCGATGTCGCCCCAGGCACGCTCGTACTGAGCACGCTTCTTGGACAGGATCAGACGACCTTCCTTGTCCTCCTTGGTGACGACCAGAGCCTCGATGGTGTCACCGACCTGGACCACGTCGTCGGGATCGACATCCTTCTTGATGGAAAGCTCGCGGGAGGGAATCACACCCTCGGTCTTGTAGCCGATGTCCAGCAGAACCTCGTCATGGTCGATCTTAACGACCGTCCCCTCGACCAGATCCCC
>NZ_JBVPQK010000112.1:0-7829 GCF_058197115.1 Bifidobacterium sp. POST2/T3 (B1) | reverse complement strand
GGGGATCTGGTCGAGGGGACGGTCGTTAAGATCGACCATGACGAGGTTCTGCTGGACATCGGCTACAAGACCGAGGGCGTGATTCCCTCCCGCGAGCTTTCCATCAAGAAGGATGTCGATCCCGACGATGTGGTCCAGGTCGGTGACACCATTGAGGCTCTGGTCGTCACCAAGGAGGACAAGGAAGGCCGTCTGATCCTGTCCAAGAAGCGCGCCCAGTACGAGCGTGCCTGGGGCGACATCGAGAAGATCAAGGATGCTGACGGCGTCGTCGAGGGCACCGTCATCGAGGCCGTCAAGGGCGGACTCATCGTCGACATCGGCCTGCGTGGCTTCCTGCCCGCATCCCTGGTCGAGATGCGCCGCGTTCGCGACCTGTCTCCCTACATCGGCCAGAAGATCAAGGCCAAGATCCTGGAGCTGGACAAGAACCGCAACAATGTGGTCCTCTCCCGCCGCCAGTACCTGGAGGAGACCCAGTCCGAGGTGCGCGAGACCTTCATGGCCCAGCTCAAGAAGGGCCAGATCCGCGAGGGCACGGTCAGCTCCATCGTCAACTTCGGCGCCTTTGTCGACTTGGGCGGCGTGGACGGCCTGATCCACGTTTCCGAGCTCTCCTGGAAGCACATTGATCATCCCAGCGAGGTCGTCAAGGTGGGCGACAAGGTCACCGTCGAGGTGCTGGATGTCGATATGGACCGTGAGCGTATCTCGCTGTCCCTCAAGGCCACCCAGGAAGACCCCTGGCAGCGCTTCGCCCGGACCCATGTGCCCGGACAGATCGTCAAGGGCAAAGTCACCAAGATTGTGCAGTTCGGCGTCTTCGTTTCCGTCGAGGACGGCATCGAGGGCCTGGTTCACATCTCCGAGCTGGCCAACCGCCACGTGGAGAACCCAGAGACCGTGGTCAAGCAGGGTGAGGAGATCTTCGTCAAGGTTATTGACGTCGATCTGGATCGCCGCCGCATCTCACTGTCCCTCAAGCAGGCCGACGACTCTGTCGACCCGACTTCCGAGGACTTCGACCCGGCCATCTACGGCATGCCTGCAGAATATGACGAGGACGGCAACTACAAGTACCCCGAGGGCTTCGATCCCGAGAGCAACGAGTGGATCGCCGGCTACGAGAAGCAGCGGGAGGAGTGGGAGTCCCAGTATGCGGCCGCCCACGACCTCTGGGAGCAGCACAAGGCTTTCGTGGCCAAGGAGTTGGAGAACGCCGAGGCTTCGGCCGCCGAGGACAGCCGGTCCTCCCAGGCGCCCGCCGCCGGTTCCCACTCTCACCGTCAGAGCTCCGAGGAGACCACCAACTACAGCTCGGAGTCCAGCTCCGAGGGCACTTTGGCCTCCGACGATCAGCTGGCCGCCCTGCGCGAGCAGCTGCTCAAGGAAAAGAAGTGAGCATTAAGTAGTGAATGGAGGGGTCCGGCCTCGGTCGGGTCCCTCCATTTGTATGTGTTGCCATCAGCATTGCCTGGGAGGTCTGGATGATACGTGTGGGATTGACCGGGGGGATTGCGGCCGGCAAGAGCACGGTGGCGGCTCGGCTGGCTCGGAACGGGGCCAGGGTCATCGACTACGACAGGCTCTCCCACGAGGTCATTGCTCCGGGCGGACCTGGGGTAGGGCCGGTCCTCGAGCGGTTCGGAGCAGACTGCGGGGATGGCCATGGGGGAGTGGACAGGTCAGCCTTGGCTGCGCGGGTCTTCGGAGGAGCGACGGCCGACCGGGACCGCAAGGATTTGGACGACCTCATCCATCCGCTGGTCTATGACCTGGCCGCCAAAGCCGAGCGGCCCTGGCTGGAGGGTTCCGAGGTGGTGGTCCACGACGTGCCCCTGCTGACCGAGGTGCGCTCAGCCATACCTTTTCACTTTGACAAGGTTCTGCTGGTAGAAGCCCCCAGTCAGGTCAGGATTGCGCGCATGGTGAATCAGCGGCATATGTCTCAGAGTCAGGCTGTTGAGCGCATCGGCTCACAGACCAACAGCAGTGCGCGACGCGCTCAGGCCGACCTGCTGGTGGACGGGTCACAGCCTATCGAACAAATGTTCGAGTCTGTTGATAGGATATATGAAGAGCTGAAATCCTTGGCCCTGGGTTCCTCGCACAGTAACTGACGGGCCTTGGCGAATGACGCATCCTGGAAGGGAGTTTCATGGGGTTCAACATAGAGCGGACCGATAAGCCCTTCGTGGTCAAGTCTCCCTACAAGCCCTCCGGCGACCAGCCAGAGGCTATCGAGGAGCTGGCTACACGGATTGAGAATGGCGAGAACGATGTGGTGCTCATGGGCGCCACCGGCACTGGCAAGACCGCGACCACGGCCTGGCTGATTGAGCGCCTGCAGCGGCCCACTCTGATTCTGGAGCCCAACAAGACCCTGGCCGCCCAGCTATGCGCCGAGTTCCGCGAGCTCATGCCCGACAATGCGGTCTCCTACTTCGTCTCCTACTACGACTACTACCAGCCCGAGGCCTACATTCCCCAGACGGACACCTACATCGAGAAGGACTCCAACATCAACGACGATGTGGAGCGGCTCCGGCACGCCGCCACTGCCAACTTGCTGACTAGGCGCGACTGCGTGGTGGTGGCCACCGTCTCCTGCATCTACGGCTTGGGCACGCCCGAGGAGTACGCCGGCCGCATGCTCTTTCTGCACGAGGGGGACCGGATCAACCGGGACGACCTGCTGCGCAAGTTCGTGGATATGCAGTACAAGCGCAACGACATCGCCTTCACCCGAGGCACCTTCCGAGTGCGCGGCGACACGGTTGAGATCATCCCCGTCTATGAGGAGCTGGCCGTCCGCATCGAATTCTTTGGCGATGAGATCGACCGCATCTCCACCCTGCACCCGCTGACCGGGGACGAGATCGCCCATGAGACCTCAGTGCACATCTTCCCCGCTTCCCACTATGTGGCCGGTCCCGAACGGATGGAGCGCGCCCTGAAGACCATCAAGGAGGAGTTGGACTGGCGTGTGGGCCAACTGCGCAAGCAGGGCAAGGAGCTGGAGGCCCAGAGGCTGACCATGCGCACCACCTACGACCTGGAGATGCTCACCCAGATTGGCACTTGCTCCGGAGTGGAGAACTACTCCCGTCACTTCGACGGGCGCGAACCTGGGACGCCGCCTCACACCTTGCTGGACTTCTTCCCTGACGACTTCCTGCTGGTCATCGACGAGTCCCATGTGACCGTCCCCCAGATCGGAGCCATGTACGAGGGGGATGCCAGCCGCAAGCGGACTCTGGTGGAGCATGGCTTCCGCTTGCCTTCGGCCATGGACAACCGTCCGCTGAAGTGGCCTGAGTTTCTGGACAAGGTGGGCCAGACGGTCTACCTGTCGGCAACGCCAGGCGACTATGAGATGGGCCTGTCCGACGGGGTGGTAGAGCAGGTCATACGGCCCACAGGCCTGCTGGATCCCGAGGTGGAGGTTAGGCCTGTCAAGGGCCAGGTGGATGATCTCCTGGACGAAATCAAGACAAGGGTGGATCGCCACGAGCGGGTTCTGGTAACCACGCTGACCAAGAAGATGGCCGAGGACCTGACCGATTACCTACTTGAGCGCGACATCAAAGTGGAATACTTGCACTCTGACGTGGACACCCTCAGGCGGGTGGAGCTCCTGCGGGAGCTGCGCGAGGGTAAGATCGACGTCATCGTGGGCATCAACCTCCTACGTGAGGGACTGGACCTGCCTGAGGTCTCCTTGGTGGCCATTCTGGATGCGGACAAGGAGGGCTTCCTGCGCTCATACCGCTCACTGATCCAAACCATCGGCCGTGCGGCCAGGAACGTGTCCGGCAAGGTCATCATGTACGCCGACGAGGTCACCGACTCCATGGACAAGGCCATCAGCGAGACCAATCGTCGTCGGGCCAAGCAGATCGCCTACAACAAGGAACATGGCGTGGATCCCAAGCCATTGATCAAGAAGATCAGCGATGTCAACGACATGCTGGCCAAGGAGGACGTGGATACCCAGACCCTGCTGGCAGGAGGCTACCGCAACGCCAACAAGGCTGGCAATTCCCACCTGGGCGTTCCCATCTACGACAAGGAGGAGGCCGACAAGCGGCACCAGGAGATTCTCCAGGCTGGTCTGCCGGCGCAGGATCTTGCCGACCTGATTCGTCAGCTGAGCGACCAGATGCACACGGCTGCGCAACAGCTGCAGTTCGAGCTTGCAGCCCGTCTGCGCGACGAAATCAAGGATCTGAAGAAGGAGCTGAGGCAGATGACCGAGGCCAAAAAATAAGTTTAGCCTTAGCCCTTAGCCTTGGCCCATGGCTTTTGGTCCGACCAGGCCATGCTTCAAGCTTGTGACAATGAATGAGGAATCATAGGCCCGATCCTGCGGAACACCGCTTGCGAGGATGTTCTGATGGGCGGGCCGGGAAGATGAGCACGTCATATCTTGCCACTAGAGTCAGGTGATATGTCCGAGACACCTCTGCCGTTCATGGTTGTGAGCCTGGTTGTGCTGGCCCTCTTCTTCGTGGTCGATCTTCTGGTGATCGGACGGCGACCACACGTGCCTTCCACCGGCGAGTGCGTGCGGCACATTGCCTTCTTCGTGGTCATGGCCTTGATTTTTGGTGCGCTGATCTGGAAGGTGGCTGGGTCCAAGCCGGCCATCGAGTTCTACTCGGGCTGGCTGACCGAGTACTCGCTCAGCATCGACAACCTCTTCGTCTTCGTCATCATCATGAGCAATTTTGCCGTGCCCTTGCGTCTTCAGCGCTATGTGCTCAGCATCGGCATCACTATCGCCCTACTGCTGCGCGGCGTCTTCATCCTGGCCGGAACGGCACTAATTACCCGCTTCACTTGGGTATTCTTCATCTTCGGCTTCTTTCTGCTCTATACCGCCTGGAACATGGTCTCCAGCCGCGGCAAGCAGGAGGAGTACCACGAGAACGGGCTGATCAGGATCCTGCGCCGGGTCATCCCCATCACCAGCCACTATGACGGTGAGCATCTGCGGACCACCTTTGAGGGCAAGCGCTGCTTCACGCCCATGCTGGTGGTTTTCCTGGCCATTGGCACTACAGATGTCATGTTCGCCTTCGACTCCATTCCGGCCATCTTCGGACTGACCAAGGATCCCTTCATCGTTTTCACCTCCAATGTCTTCGCCCTGCTGGGCCTTCAGCAGCTTTACTTCCTGCTTGGATCCCTGCTCGACAAGCTGGAGTATCTGCCCCTTGGGCTGGCTGTGGTTCTGGCCTTCATCGGAGTCAAGCTGATCATGGAGGCTCTGCACGGCAACACCGTGCCTTTCATCAACGGCGGGCGGTCCTTGACTGCCGTGCCGGAGATACCGACCTGGGTGTCCCTGCTGGTCATCGTCCTGGCCATCGGTATATCCGCACTGGCCTCAGTGCTCAAGAGTCGCCATCAGTCCTTTGAATCAGCTGCACAGGGCGTAAGGTAATTAACAATCCCCTGAGCCACTAGGGTTGTTAGCGCTAACGGGAAATACTGGTTCCCATCATGCTAAGTCTGTACAATAGAACGGTAAGTAAGAAAAAGAACAGGCAGGTAGCATATGCGCAAAGCCAAGATCGTAGATACCATCGGGCCGGCTTCGGAGTCGCTGGAGAACATCACCAAGCTGGTCAGGGCCGGCATGGATGTGGCCAGGCTCAACCGGTCCCACGGCACTCCCGAAGATCACCTCAAGGTTTATAACAACGTGCGTCAGGCCAGCAAGGAGACTGGACGCAACGTGGCGGCCCTGGTCGATTTGCAGGGTCCTAAGATTCGTTGCGGCTGGTTCAAGAAGAACGAGCAGGGCGAAGACAAGGTCTTCCTCAAGGAGGGCCAGGAGTTCACCATCACCACCGATGATGTCGAGGGTGACGAACACATGACCTCCACCACCTTCAAGGGTCTGCCCGGTGACTGCCATCCCGGCGATCCCATTCTGATTGATGACGGCAAGGTCCGTTTGGAGGTCACCAAGGTCGAGGGCAATCAGGTTCACACCAAGGTGGTCGTGGCTGGTCCGGTCTCCTCCCACAAGGGCATCAACCTGCCCGGCGTGGCCGTGAGCCTACCGGCATTGACCCCCAAGGACGAGGAGGACTTGCGCTGGGGCATCCGCACCGGCGCCGACATCATTGCCATGTCCTTCGTCCGCTTCGCCACCGACATCGACCGCGCCCATGAGATCATGGACGAGGAGGGTCGCCGCATCCCCATCGTGGCCAAGATCGAAAAGCCCCAGGCGGTTGAGAACCTGGAGGAGATCGTCAAAGCCTTCGACGGCATCATGGTAGCCCGCGGCGACATGGCTGTGGAGATGCCCTTCGAGCAGGTTCCCCTGGTGACCAAGCGCTGCATCGAGTTGGCCCGTCAGTACGCCAAGCCAGTCATCGTCGCTACCGAGGTTCTGGGATCCATGGTTCATTCGCCCATTCCCAGCCGCGCTGAGGCCTCCGACTGCGCCAATGCCGTCCTTGACGGTGCCGACGCCACCATGACCTCCAACGAGACCGCCGTGGGCGACTACCCCGACACCACGGTCTCTACAATGGCCCGGATCTCCGAATACGCCACCACCCACGGGTTTGATCGTATCCCGGATATGCACAACCTGGACATGTCCAACTCGGGTGCTGTCTCTTCCGCTGCCGTGGACCTGGCTGACAAGATCAACGCCAAGGCCATCGTGGCCTTCACTCAGACCGGCAACACCGTGCACCGCGTCTCCCGCGAGCGTCCGGCCGCCCCCATCTATGCGCTGACCACCGATGAGCACACTTATCATTGGCTGGCACTGAGCTGGGGCACCGAGGCCTTTATGTGCGAGCAGGACTACCACGACTTCAACCGTGCAGGCCTCATGGCCTTCGTGGACTCCACTTTGAAGAAGCAGGGCAAGGTTTCCGACGGCGACTGCCTGGTGGTGCTCAGTAGCGCCCAGGGCGAGTATGAGCCGGGAAACACCGACTGCATCTACGTCCACACAGTTGGCGCCAACGACTGATCTCCGGACTGTTGCCTGACTGCCGTCTGAGTCAGCCAGGCAGCTGGACCGTTATGGTCATTCGATGCTGACACAGCAAAGAACCGGTGGTCTTTCCCCGCCTAACAAGGTAGGGGGAGAGGTCACCGGTTCGCTATGTGATTGCTCCTGTGCTAGTCGGCTCGCTGCTAAGGCGTATAGGTAGCAGGCAATTGTCGCAGGAACAGCCTCAGTGCAGGTCGGACAGTCCGATTTTGGCTCGCAAGATGGCGATGGTGGTTTTAGCATCCAATATGGTCCCTGCGATCACCATGTCATAGGCCTCGTCCACGGTGAAGAGCCGTACATTCTGGTGGGGAGTCTCTGGTGCCAGGCTGGAGGGTTGCACCGCTGTCAAGCCCTCGGCATAGAAGAGCGTGGTGTGTTGCGTGGAGAAGCTTGGAGTGTTGATGAACCTCGCGAACTGGTTGAAGGAGGCAGCCTTGTATCCGGCCTCTTCGCGCAGTCGTCTGGTAGCCACATCGATGGGGGCCTCCTTGTCGTTGAGCGGATGGCCGGCCGGCAGCTCAAGGGTCCAACGATGGGTGGGCAGACGGTACTGCTCGACCAGGGGTATCCTTCCATCGTCGGTGATGGCTAGGACGGCGATGGTGTCTCCATGCTTCTCGCTGACGATGCTGCGATCGAAGGTCTGATTGTCACTGGATTCAAAGGTGACCCTGTCGACGCTGAAGTAATGGCTGTCCATAATTTGCTTGCGGGCCTTTTCCTGGACGGGGGAGGTGCGCCAAGGATCGAACCGTCGATAGATCTGAGTGGTCATCATGCTCTCCTTCGACTGCTG